>CAUVJW010000078.1:0-5288 GCA_963552295.1 uncultured Streptococcus sp.
TAGGAGAGAAGAATGAACAGAAATAATCCAATTTTATATATTGTTATTCCTTGTTATAACGAAGAAAAAGTATTACCTCATACGAATCCAATGTTTATTGAGAAGATTGAATCTTTAATCAATAGTGGGCAAGTGCATCCAAACAGTAAAGTGATGTATGTCAATGATGGTAGTAAAGATAAAACATGGGAATTGATTCAACAATATGCAAAAGAAAATAGTCATGTTGTTGGGATTGCACAAAGCAGAAACCGTGGACACCAAAGTAGTGTTTTAGCAGGGATGGAAGAAGCTGCGAAATTTGCAGATATCGTTATTACGATTGATGCAGATGGTCAGGATGATATTAACTGCATGGACCAAATGGTAGCTGAATATAAAGATGGTTCAGAGATTGTTTACGGGGTTCGTGACAATCGTGAAACCGACTCTGCATTTAAGAGAATTACGGCTGAAGGATTCTATAAAGTGATGCATCTGTTTGGTGCGGACGTTGTCTTCAATCATGCGGACTATCGTCTCGTCTCTAAACGTTTTATTCAAGAATTAAAGAAATTCAAAGAGGTGAACTTATTCCTTCGTGGGATTATGCCACTTGTAGGCTTTAAGTATTCATACGTGACTTACAAACGTCATGAACGTATTGCTGGAGAAAGTCACTATCCATTATCAAAAATGCTTGGATTAGCAATTGATGGAATTACAAGTTTATCCATTAAACCAATTCGAATCATTACTGCGATTGGTGTATTGACGTCGTTCTTCAGTTTTGCTCTTATCATTTGGGTGCTTTGGGCTAAACTCTCAAATAACTCTGTTGCTGGTTGGGCAAGTACATATGCCATTGTAAGTTTACTTGGTGGTGTACAATTAATCAGTCTTGGTGTTATCGGGGAATACATCGGTAAGATTTATTTAGAAGCCAAAGAGCGTCCTCGATATATTATTGGGGAACGTACCTATGATGAAAATGAATAATTTTCCTTTTCATTTTTACGTCGTTATGATAGGATAAAGCATATATAGAAAACACATTGATGGAAAAGGGTTTTTAACAAAACTTTTCAGGGAGGAAGATCCTGACTGCAAGTCTTCCAAGTAACGTTTCAAACTTTTCACTTCCGGAGTGACCATTGGGATTCACTGATGAATAATGGTTCGGGTCGCGCCCGTTAATAGCGTCCAAGTGTCTTGAGCCTGTCTCAAGGAACAAGGGTGGTACCGCGAAATTTCGTCCCTTATAGTCTATTGGCTATAAGGGATTTTTATTTTTATAAGGAGGAATACAATGAATTTAGAAGAAATGAAAGTACAGTTTGATGCGATTCGTAAAGATGTGCTTGCTTCATTAGAAGAAGTAACAAACTTAAAAGAGCTCGATCAAATTCGTGTACAACAATTAGGGAAAAAAGGACCAATCACTGAAGTTCTTAAAAACATTAAAAACTTAGCTAACGAAGAGAAACCAAAAGTGGGTGCTCTAGCCAATGAATTGCGTTCTGTCTTAGAAGAAAAAATCGCTTCTGTTAAAGAAGTGCTTGAGGCAAAAGCGCTAGAAGAAGCGTTGCAATCTGAAACGATCGACGTTACAATGCCAGGACGTCCAATGGAACGTGGAACTGCGCACGTATTAGCCCACGTTCAAGACCAAGTAGAAGATTTCTTCATCGGCCTTGGATACCAAGTCGTAGAAGGGCCAGAAGTGGAATCAGACCACTATAACTTTGAGATGATGAACTTGCCAAAAGATCACCCAGCGCGTGATATGCAAGATACATTCTACATCACTCCTGAGTACTTACTTCGTACACAAACTTCTCCAGTACAAGCTCGTACAATGGAAAAACATGACTTTACAAAAGGACCATTGAAGATGTTAAGTCCGGGTCGTGTATTCCGTCGTGATAACGATGATGCGACACACTCACATCAGTTCTATCAAATCGAAGGTCTTGTCATCGATAAACACATTACGATGTCAGACTTAAAAGGAACTCTTGCCGCATTTGCTAAAGAAATGTTCGGGGAAGACCGTGAAGTGCGTCTTCGTCCAAGTTACTTCCCATTCACTGAGCCATCTCTAGAAGTGGATATTAGCTGCTTCAAATGTGGTGGCGAAGGCTGTTCTGTATGTAAAGGAACAGGTTGGATTGAAGTATTAGGTAGTGGGATGGTGCATCCAAACGTCCTTGAAGCTGCTGGTGTGGATTCAAGTGTTTACGGTGGATTTGCCTTCGGGTTAGGTCAAGACCGTATCGCGATGTTGAAATATGGAATTGAAGATATTCGTTCATTATATACAAACGATGTGCGTTTCTTAAGCCAATTTACGAAAGAATCATAAGAGGAGGAAGAACATGAAATTATCATACGAATGGTTAAATGAATATATTGATTTATCACAAATCACTCCTCAAGAATTAGGAGAAAAAATGTCTCGTACAGGGATCGAAGTCGATAGCGTAACGGTTCCAGGCGAAGACTTAAAAGGACTAGTGGTTGGTTTAGCAACAGAAGTCGTTGACCATCCAGACTCAGACCACTTACACGTTGTTACGGTTGAAGTAGGAGCTGACGAGCCGCTTCAAATCGTGTGTGGTGCTCCAAATATCGCAGCTGGCCAAAAGATTATCGTGGCGACTCACGGTGCACGCATTGCTGGTGGTCATAAAATTAAACGTGGAAAATTACGTGGCGTAGAATCTCAAGGTATGATTTGTTCCTTACAAGAGATTGGTGTTCTAAGTAATTTAGTACCAAAAGAATATGAAGATGGGATTTACGTTTTCACAGATGACAGCATTGAAGTCGGAAGCGACGCGGTTCATGCATTAGCGCTTGATTCAGCAATCGTGGAACTTGATATCACTGCGAACCGTTCTGATGCTTTAAGCATGCGCGGTTCTGTTCACGAAATCGGTGCGATTTACAACTTGAAGAACAATTTAGAACCAGACGCTTTTGAAAAAGGAACTTCTTCTGAAATTCCAGGCGTTGTTAAAGTTTCTGTAGAAAACGAAGCAGACACTCCTGCATACCACGCATTCTTAATCGAAGGTGTTAAAGTGGCTCCAAGTCCACAATGGATGCAAAACCGTTTAATCGCAGCTGGCGTTCGTCCAATCAATAATCTAGTAGACGTAACAAACTACATTTTAATGGAATACGGTCAACCGCTTCATGCATTTGACTACAATAAATTACCTGAAAAAGCAATCCATGTTCGTCGCGCAACTGAAGGCGAAACATTAGTGACTTTAGACGGTGAAGAACGTTCATTAGAAAACGAAATCGTGATTACTTCAGGCGGCCAACCAGTCGCATTAGCTGGGGTCATGGGTGGTTTAGACACTGAAATCTCTGACGAGACAACAACAGTCTTATTAGAAGCAGCCTTATTCGATCCTAAAGCGGTTCGTCTAGCATCACAAAAACATAACTTACGTAGCGAATCAAGTGCTCGTTTTGAAAAAGGCATTAACAAAGCGACAATCGTTCAAGCTGGAAAACGAGCTGCAGCATTGATTGCCGAGCTTGGCGGCGGAACAGTGAAAGAGCCCTTTGCATCTTCACAAAGCTATGATTTAGAATTACCAGTTGTAAGCATCACTCTAGAACGCTTAAATCACGTTTTAGGAACAAGTTTAACACTAGATGAAGTGAAACAAGTATTTGCGCAATTAGAATATCCAACAACTGTAGAAGGAACACGTTTCGATGTGACAATCCCTGCATGGAGATTTGATATTTCTATCGAAGCAGACTTAGTGGAAGAAGTGGGCCGTATTTACGGATACGATAAGATTCCTGCAACATTACCAACAACTGAAAGTACAGTGGGTGGATTAACAGACAAACAACGCTTCATCCGTTACACTCGTCAATTCATGCAAGGGGCTGGACTTTCACAAGCGTACACTTACGCATTAACAACTCCAGAGAAAGCAAAATGGTTTACGAAGAAAGATGCAACAAGCGTGCGTTTAAGCTGGCCAATGAGTGAAGATCGTAGCGAATTACGTCAATCACTATTACCAAGTTTATTAGAAGCCGTTCAATACAATGTGGCTCGTTCACAAAACAACGTGAAATTATTCGAAGTAGGCCGTGTGTTCAAACTAGGTGCTGCTGGCAATGAAGATTTCATCGAGAATGAAGTCATTGCGGGTATTTTAACTGGAGACGTGACAAGTGCGAACTGGAACCATAAAGCAGAGAAAGTTGATTTCTATGTGGTAAAAGGAATTCTAGAAGAGTACTTCGCGCAACTTGACTGCTTGGACCGTGTCCGCTTCGAACCTTTAACAGACATCGAAGAATTACACCCAGGACAAACAGCGCGCATTCTTTTAGACGGCGAAGCGATTGGTTTAATCGGTAAAGTTCATCCAACCGTTCAAAAAGCATTAGACTTACAAGACACATTCGTCTTCGAGTTAGATGTGGAACCATTACTTGCAGCTAACTTACAAGAAGTGGTGATTCAATCTGTTGCGAAATATCCAAGCATGACGCGCGATATCGCTATCTTAGCACCAACTTCTTTAACTCATGCAGAGTTAGTGGATGTGATCCGTGCAAATGCGGGTGAGTTCTTATCGAAAGTAACGTTATTCGACGTTTATAAAGGAGAACACGTGCCAGAAGGATTCCAATCATTAGCGTATTCATTATTGTTTGTGAACCGCAATGCGACGTTGGAGGAGGATGTTATTAAGTCCGCCATGACTCGCGTAGAAGAAGCATTAGTTGCTTTAGAAAACGTATCTATTCGATAATGTTAGTCAAGGATTACTTTAAAGAATCAGTTTTATATTGAAAGAGTAATAGTGGGGCATCGGCTCGAGCCGATGTCTCTCGCCTTTGAAGCCTCAAAGAGGGAGTAGGGATTAAAATCCTTACTCCCTCTTATTCATTTCAATGCTACTCCCACTATTCTTTCAATAAACTGATTCTTTTTTGTAATCCTTGAACTTTGGTCAGTTAGATTATTAAAAGCACTAAAGTTGTTCTACGCTCGCTAAATAGAAAGCGAAGAGCCTTACGTCTCAGTTCCTATCAAGCCTCAAACGGATGCTAAGAAATAAATTTCTAGCATCCGTAATTCGCATCGATTACACACACTATTGTTGTTATTATAGAAACCGAGGTAATCTTTGTTTTTATACATAAGATGGATAATCTTCGTACTTTTTTTATTGTGCTAGTTTATAAAGTGCTAATACTTCTTCTGCGCTCGCTAGAGAAGGAGAGACGATGAAATTATCATATATGATAATTACCATATT
>CAUVJW010000079.1:0-5278 GCA_963552295.1 uncultured Streptococcus sp.
TTGAACTCGCCATCGCAGAAATGGCGTGCGTTTCCCGAAATATCCGCACGGCTGTTCCAGCCGCTTACGGTATTCCGGTCCAACGTTCCATTTCTGAACGCGATGGCTCGTATCCTTAATTTAATATTTCTGTAATCTTATGTGAAGGGGTTGTAATATTTGGGTGCTATAATAGGGAGGATTAAAATATCGAAGGATTAGAAAGCTGGTGAGTTTATGATTGAAATGATGAATGTAACTAAGAAATATAATAAAGGAATCACTGCTATTAATAATTTATCTATCCAAATTAAGGATGGAGAGTTCGTTTATGTAGTAGGGCCTTCTGGTGCAGGTAAATCAACTTTCATTAAAATGATGTATCGCGAAGAAAAAGCGACTAAAGGTAGAATTCGTGTAGGTAAATATGATTTGATGAAAATTAGAGATCGTCAAATTCCGTACTTACGCCGTTATGTAGGGGTTGTCTTCCAAGACTTTAAACTCTTACAACATAAAACTGTATACGAAAACGTGGCATATGCGATGGAGGTTATTGAAAAATCACCTCGTGAAATTAAACGCCGTGTAGAAGATGTTTTAGAGTTAGTAAACCTAAAACACCGTATGAGCAATTTCCCGAATGAATTGTCTGGTGGGGAACAACAACGTGTAGCGATTGCTCGTGCAATTGTGAATACACCTGGAATCCTAATTGCCGATGAGCCAACAGGGAACCTTGACCCAGAAACGTCAATGGAAATTATGGATATCCTTGAGCGTATCAACGAACAAGGAACAACAATCGTAATGGCAACACACAATAGCCAAATCGTTAACGAGAAAAAGCATCGTGTAATTGCGATTGAAAATGGTCAAATTGTACGTGACCAAGAACAGGGGGAATACGGATATGAAGATTAGAACTATGGGTCGTCATATACGTGACGCCTTCAAGAGTCTTTTCAGAAATGGATTGATGACATTTGGTGCTGTTTCTGCAGTATCAATGATCTTATTAATCGTAGGGGTGTTCGTATCACTTCTATTTAACGTTAATAAAATCGGTTCAGATATTGAAAATGACGTAAACGTACGTGTGTTTATTGATTTGGCAGCGGACCAAACAAAAACAGATGAATTAGAAGCAAAAATTAAAGCCTTAGATGGTGTTGAGTCTGTTACTTTCCGTTCTAAAGACGAGGAGTTAGAAGACGTAACAAAGAACTTCGGGGAAGAGTTATCATTATTTAAAAATGATGCCAACCCACTTCGTAATGCGTTCGACGTAAAAGCAGTAGAACCACAAAAAACAAGTGCTATCGCGAAACAAATCGAAGGCATGGATTACGTAGCGCGTGTTCGTTACGGGGAAGCTCGTGCGGATAACTTATTCCGTATTATTGCAACAGCACGTAATATTGGGGCAGTTGTGATTTTAGGACTATTAGCGTTAGCGATGTTCTTAATTTCAAATACCATTCGTGCAACAATCTATGCACGTAGAACAGAAATCGAAATCATGCGTCTGGTAGGGGCGACAAAAGCGTACATCCGTTGGCCATTCTTCTTAGAAGGCGGTATGATTGGATTAATCGGTTCAATTATCCCAATCGGATTAGTATGGTCTGTATACCTATGGGTGTATAAAGGTGGTTCAGATTTCTTCTCTGGATCAAGCTTTAGCCTACTCGATCCAAATCCATTCTTGATTTATGTTTCAGCAGGAATGGTTACCATCGGTGTTCTTATCGGTGCGTTTGGTTCAATTCTTTCAATGAGAAAGTTCTTGAAAAAATAGTTATAAATGACAGAAGGAGTGCAGTTGTGTGCTCCTTCTTTTTTTGTTGAATAGCATATGCACAAAAGTTATAACGAGTTCTGAAAAACAGGTATAATCAAATAACGAGTTTCGTATTGACTCAGAATAGGGCCATCGTTTATAGTAATTTCATCAGATAAAACAATGCAATGAACAGATAAGTAAATAAAGAAGAACGTTAAAGAGAATCCGGTTGGTGGGAAAGGATACGGGGCAATTTATTGAAAATGGTCTGGGAGCAACAAAGGTGATGAAGCTTTTGCGATTTGTACTCGATAACGTACAAGGGTATCTTGCATTATGTAATGTACTTTTGGAGCGGTAAACTGTGAGGTTTATCGGAATTAGAGTGGTAACGCGAAAACTTCGCCTCTAGTGTGTAGAGGAGAAGCTTTTTTTATGGCCCAAACCAAAGTGGACAGAGCAACCATCTGTTGGAAATCACGAAGCGCGCATGTGGTTTCCAAACAAAGAACAATCATTTAACCAAAAAGGGGACTTATAACATGAAATTTAATAAATTATTCAAAGCAACAACATTCGGACTTTTAGCAACAGCATTAGTAGCTTGCGGAAACAACTCAGCAAAATCAGAAAGCACAACAGAAGCTGCAAAAGCAGAAGACAAAACAATTAAAGTAGTCGCTTCACCAGCACCTCACGCTGAAATCTTAGAAGCTGCTAAACCAATCTTAGAAAAAGAAGGTTACAAATTAGAAATTAACATCGTAAACGACTACGTAACACCAAACAACATCGTTTACGGAGGAGATGCGGATGCAAACTACTTCCAACACACTCCATATCTTGACAAATTCAACAAAGAACATAACCAAGATTTAGTTTCTGTAGGGAACGTTCATATTGAACCAATGGCAATTTACTCTAAGAAATATAAATCATTAAAAGAATTACCAGATAACGCAGTGGTATATGCATCAACAAACCCTGCTGAAGTAGGTCGTTTCTTAAGCTTCTTCACAAAAGCTGGATTGATTAAATTAAAAGATGGTGTGGATCCTGTAACTGCTGGATTAAGCGACATTGCTGAAAATCCAAAGAATATCCAAATCAAAACAGAAATCGCACCTGAATTGTTAGTATCAACTTACGAAAATAATGAAGGGGATGCAGTGATTATCAACTCAAACTTCGCAATCGATGCTAAACTTTCACCAGTGAAAGATTCAATTGCTTTAGAAGATGGAAGCTCACCATACGCTAACTTAGTCGCTGTAAAACCTGCTGATAAAGATAAAGCAAAAATTCAAGCTTTAATCAAAGCGTTACAAAGTGATGAAATCCGTAAATTCATCAACGAAAAATATACAGATGGTTCTGTAATTCCTGCGAAATAATAAAAAATAGTAAGAGAACAAGAGGAGTGGAAAGATACAAAGCCAAAAGCCTTGTACTTTCCGCTCCCTTTTGACCATTAAGGAGTGAAACAATGATTCGAGTAGAGAACGTGTCCAAAACATATACTGGGAAACAAGGCACGGTTGAAGCTGTAAAAGATGTCTCGTTAGAGATTAGTAGAGGCGAAATTTTTGGAGTGATTGGTTTTTCAGGTGCGGGTAAAAGTACATTAATCCGTTTGTTAAATGGACTTGAGACAGTTACAAGTGGCCATATTTATATTAATGAAAAAGACATTACAACCTTAAAACGCAAAGAGCTTTTAAAAGAGCGTCAAAAAATCGCGATGATATTCCAACATTTCAATCTTTTATGGTCGAGAACAGTCGAAGAAAACATTGCTTTTTCACTTGAAATTGCAGGCGTTCCAAAAGCCGAGCGTAAAGCTAAGGTAGCCGAATTAATCGATTTAGTTGGACTAACCGGACGTGAAAAATCTTATCCATCACAATTGTCTGGGGGACAAAAGCAAAGAGTCGGGATTGCCCGTGCGTTAGCCAATGATCCAGAAGTTCTCTTATGTGACGAAGCTACGAGTGCGCTTGACCCTAAGACGACAAAAGATATCTTAAAATTATTAGTAGAAATCAACCAAGAACTAGGATTAACGATTGTGTTAATTACGCATGAAATGCATGTCGTTCGTCAAATTTGCCACCGTGTTGCCGTGATGGAAGAAGGACGAGTAGTGGAAAGCGGAGAAGTGATTGAAGTCTTCAAAAATCCACAACAACCAATTACAAAACAATTCGTGGGAGAAGAACGTGTGGATGATGAAATCGATGAGGTATTCCATCACCTATCAACATCCCTTCGCCCAGGGGTAGCAGTTCGTATTCAGTATTTAGGCGACCGTACAGGAGATGCCGTATTATCTGAAGCGATTCGAAAATTGGATGCAACAGTATCGATTTTACAAGCGAAGGTAAATATTACGCAAAAAGGGATATTAGGAAGCATGATTATTTTGATTGAGGAAGAATCTTCAAAAGCAGAAGAAGTCATCGAATATCTTAAACAAGCAGAAATTATCGTGGAGGTGTTAGAGCATGTTTAATCTATTTTTAGCATCAGCAAGCCTAGATGAACTTTTCAGAGAAATGTTTTCGTTCGAGAATGTTGTATGGCCTGATGTCATTAAAGCTATTAATGAAACTCTCTATATGACCTTCATTCCAACGTTCTATGTATTTGTCATTGGATTAATTTTAGGACTCCTTCTTTTCTTAACAGGAAAGGGTCGCAGTCTTGAAAATACATGGGTTCATCTGATTTTAGGTGGAATCATTAATATTTTCCGTGCGATTCCATTTATTATTTTACTAACATTATTGATGCCTTTTACAAAAGCCATCATGTCAACGATTGTCGGGCCTAAAGGGGCAATTCCAACATTGATCATCAGCGCTGCACCATTTTACGCGCGTTTGGTGGATATCGCGTTAAATGAAATCCCATCAGGAGTCATCGAGGCGGCAGAATCAATGGGGGCAAACACTCGTCAAATTATTACAAAAGTGCTGATTCCAGAATCACTTCCAGCACTTGTATCAGGAATTACGGTTACTGCCATTGCGTTAATCGGTTCTACAGCAGTAGCCGGCGTTATAGGCGCTGGTGGGTTAGGAAACTTAGCTTACCTCATTGGTTATACACGAAACAAAGTGGATATCATCTTTGTCGCTACAGTAGCCATCCTTATTTTGGTATTTATTATCCAAATTATTGGAGACCGTGCGACTAAAGCTATTGACAAGCGATAGGATGTGAGACATCGCGCTCAGAAATGGAACGTTGGACTCGAACGCCGGAAGGAACGTGAAACGTTCTGCGGACGTTTGAGGAAACGCACGCCATTTCTGCGATGGCGAGCTCAACTACAAGGATGTGAGGCAGAAAGACAGAAGCTAAGAATGAGTTCACGGTGTGAAGTCATTCTGCTTCGTCGTCATTCTCTCTTTATCTTCCATATTAAATGATGTAAAATAGCAATAGACTTCACTGTCTATTGCTTATTTTATTGGAGTGTGATTAGATGTCAGGATTAACCGTAAGACT
>CAUVJW010000080.1:0-5243 GCA_963552295.1 uncultured Streptococcus sp.
AACGCTTATAGCTTTTTATCTCTCCACTTCTATCCTATAATAATTTTCATAGTTTTTCCTATACTGAACAAGGTCAGAAAATTGTTCTTTTTTTCTTGCAATTTATCGAGGTTTGATAGTATTTCTTTTGTTTTTGGTAGCTTTTTATAGTTTTCTAAAATTTCTTTAGCGGCAATTTTATATACGGAAAGTTCGCTATAATACTCCTCTGCAAATTGTTTATCTTCAAGATTTTTCTTGTGGTATTTATAGATTTCACGATACTTATTTATAGTATTTATATTTTCCATATCTTGAGATAAACTCTTCATTTTAGTTTCAATGTTCTTTATTTTATCTAACAAATCTTGTCTATCATCGGCAGATTTTTTGATTAGATCATCGAGCTGGGTAATGGAATTAATGCCTTGTTCTCTTAATTTAATTATTGAATCTGCCATTGTTTTGATATTATGTTTCCTTGCCCAAACTTCATAACCTTTGGCACTGACCCCCGTAAATGAGAATTAAATAAAAACACCCCAAAAGTTAGATTTTCTGTCTAACTTTTTGGGGTCAGTACACCTATTTTAGAACCTATTCTTTGATTTTCAATAAGCGTAAACTGTTTAATGTTACAAGTAAAGTTGCTCCCATATCAGCAAATATCGCTATCCAAAGTGTTAACCAACCGGGCACGACCAAAAGTAATGCCACTAATTTAATCGCCAAAGAGAAGGTAATGTTTTGCTTGATGATTGCTAAAGCCTTACGACTTAATTTTATTGTATATGGCAATTTACTCAAATCATCAGACATTAAGGCGATGTCAGCTGTTTCTAAAGCTGTATCAGTTCCAGCACCACCCATTGCTACACCAACGGTAGATGCCGCAAGGGCTGGAGCATCATTCACGCCATCTCCGACCATCCCCACACTTTGATGTTTTTCTCGAAGTTCTTTAATAAAATTAAGCTTATCTTCTGGAAGTAAGTCAGCTTTAATATCCGAAACACCAACTTGTTTTCCGATGGCTGTTGCCGTTCTTTGGTTATCGCCTGTTAGCATCACTGTTTCGATTCCCATATTGTTCAACTTGCCGATAACTTCTTTAGACGATTCCCTCATTTCATCGGCTACGGCAATAAACGAAAGAATTTCTTTTTCTGTTCCTAACACCATCACCGTTTTACCTTGAGTTTGCATATCGGCAATTTTTTCTTTTTTATCGCTTGAAATACTTCCGTGTAATTCCTCAAAAAGATTTTGACTTCCCACATAATACATTTCATTATTTATTTTGGCTTTAACGCCTTTACCTGTAATGGATTGAAAATCCTCTACTGTTACTTCATTGAATTTTAATCCATTTTCTTCTGCTTTTCGCATAATCGCTGAAGCAAGAGGGTGCTGCGATCCTTTTTCAATGGCTGATGTTATGGTTATTAATTCATTTTCATTTCTACCATATGTCACAATGTCTGTTACAGCTGGAATCCCTTTGGTTAATGTTCCTGTTTTATCAAAGGCTATCGCTTTTAAGTGTCCTGCTGCTTCTAAATGGATACCACCTTTAATTAATACACCATTTTTCGCTGCATTTCCTATTGCTGTAACCACAGCAACTGGAGTTGAGACTACTAAGGCACAAGGACAACCAACCACTAATACAGCTAATCCTTGATAAATCCATTGGCTCCAGTCTCCGCCAAATAATGGTGGAACTACTGCAATTAAAAAAGCTAGTATGACAATAGCTGGTGTATAGTATTTTGCAAATTTCTCGACAAACGCTTGAGAGGGGGCCCGTTCTGCTTGGGCTTCTTCTACCAAGTGAATGATTTTTGAAAGAGTGGTATCTTCAACTCGTTTTGTTACTTTAACCTCAAGTAACCCTTCTTCATTCAAGGTTCCTGCAAATACTTCATCATTTGTGATTTTAGTTACTGGAACACTTTCACCTGTAATCGCAGCCTGATTTAATGTCGATGTACCTTTAACCACTATTCCATCCATTGCTAACTTTTGACCGGGCTTAACTATCATGATGTCTCCAACTTGAATCTCATCAACATGAATCATCATTTCTTCATTGCCTCGTCGAACTAACGCTTCTTTTGGGGCAATATCCATTAAAGATTCAATAGATTGACGTGCTTTATCCATTGAATAACGCTCTAATGCTTCACTAATCGCAAAAAGGATAACAACGGTTGCCCCTTCACCCCATTCACCAATAATTGCAGCTCCTATAATGGCAATAGTCATAAGCGTATTCATATCGAAATTTAATCTGCTTAAATTTTTGAGACCTTTAATAAATAACGAATATCCACCGATTAAAATTGACGCTGCATAACCAATTGTCGGTAGAACATGCTCTTCACCATACTGCTCTCCTAAGAACCAGCTAACTACAAGTACAAGAGCTGATATATATACCTTAATGTTTTCTTTCTGCTTCCAAAAAGGTTCTCCTTCTACCCTTTGTTCTTTTTCATCTCGAATTTTTAAATTTTCAAATGCTCCTGCTTTTTCTAATTCTTCAATGGTTGTCGTCCCTTTAACATAAACTTTAGATGCTCCGAAATTTACTTTCGCATCCTGAACACCGGGAAGTTCTTTAACATTATTTTCAAAAATGGCTGCACAGTTAGTACAAGTAAATCCTTGAACACGATAGGCTTTCATTTCTTCTTCGAACTGTTTTGCTTTCCCACTAGACATTGATCTTCACCTCTTTCTTAAGTGCCAATGCAATCATCATAATTTGTCTGATATGCTCATCATCTAATGAATAAAATGCAAGTTTTCCCTCTTTTCGAAACTTAACAATCCCTTGCTTATGGAGCGTTCGTAGGTGATGAGAGGCATTTGCAACCGTAACACCTATAATATTTGCAATATCACACACACACAGTTCGTCATCTTGACACAATGCATAGGTAATTTTTGCTCTATTTTTATCTGCAATGGCTTTTAACATTTGGACAACACTAGAAATATCTACTGTCTGTAAATTACCTTGTATTCGATTGACCTTTTCTTCGTCATAACAATAAATTTCACAAGTATCTTTGTTAATCATATTCTCACCTCAATATCATTCAAGTATTCGCTTGAACATAGTATGACCCTTTTCATTAATTAAGTCAAGTGTTTTTTGGCACTGACCCCCGTAAATGAGAACTAAATAAAAACACCTCCCAGTTGGATTTGACACAATATAATCAAATGCACATGGAGGTGTCTTTTTATTAAATTCTCACTTTTTGGGGTCAGTCCCGGAAAGCCAGCAATGCTTTTTTCTTCAATATTTATTTGTGTTCCCACAAACGGATGATATGGCCGTCCACTTCGCGTTCGCCACGATAGTTGTAGTCACGCTCAAACGCCGTGCTGTTTTCTGGAAGGAAGGCTGGTTGATCACCGTACGTAAAGTTATACACTTCTTTTCCGTTTTCAACAGAATGGCTCATGCTTGCATCTACTTTATAAGGATCCAAAGAAGCATTGCCTTGAACGTTTGAATCAATGATTTTTACTTTTCCATCTAATTCCACACCGGCATGCGTAATCGCCTCATCCGTATACACCGGGTTCACGAATACATTGTTTTGCACCGTAATGCCTTTAATAGGTCCAAATGTTTCTTCAAAGTCGATGTTACTACGAGGTTTTGAATGAGGCCAATAGAAATCATTCGTCGTTCCTGAATTTACAATCATGTTATCCTTAATTAAAATCTCGTTATTATCATCAAACCCGAGTCCAAAGCCTTCATTCGCAAAGACCGTTGACACACGAATTCCAGCACCACCACGACTATCTTTAATCAAGTTATTCGTTACTTTATGATTTTTCCCGCCGAAGATACCAACACCACCAGCTCTCCAACCAAGTTCAATCGTATTATGTTCAAATGAATTATTCTCCGCATATTCCTTAGTGTGAATACTACTTGAGAACGTCGCTAGCGAGTCATCCCCATTGTTACGGATATTCGAGTTACGCACTACAGAATTACGTGTACCTTGCGTAAAGTTCACCCCATCCGCTAAGTTATTGCGGATACGGCTATTTTCAATCACCAAATGATCCGTGTATCTCATACCTATTGAGGCATAGTCGCCAATCCAAGCTCCACATTCGAAGTGTTCAATCCACATATGGTCGATTCTTGAATCTTTACCGAAGCTTCCCGCAAAGGCTTTGTATTGAGCCTTATCATCTAAATGGTCGTAACGTGACGTTAAGGCTGATGTCATCGCAAAGTTGCTAAACGTCAATCGATTTGAATCGTGGCCAATCTCGAATCCGCCTTGTCCTTTTTCATTCGTTGTGAAATTCAATTTCGAATACCACATCCCTGCCCCTGTAATCGTTAAGCCGTCAGCAGTAAAATCAATTTTTTTGTTAATCTTAAACTCTCCGACTGGAATATAGAGAGTTTTCTTTTGTTCAATCGCTGCTTTTAGTGCTTTTTCAAACGCAACTGTACTATCTTGTCCATCTTTTGCACCATACTCTGAATCTGTGATTGAAATACTATTTTCTGGTTGAGGGATAGGTGCAGGGACATTTTCTAATTCCACAAAATCCAGCGCCAATTCAACACCATTATTTTCAATCGTCACTGTGTCCCCTGGCTCCACATGTTTCCCGAAAAATCCATGCACTTCGTCAAAACTAAAGCGTGCATGACTATGATCCGTCGCCTTTGTATCGTAGACATTACTTCCATCCACATATTGGTAGGCAGAGCTCGAATCCAAGTGGAAAGTGCGCATAGCCTCACCATTCACATAAATCGTAACATCGCCTTCTTTTCCATCTTTAATGGAATAGCGCATTGTTAACCCATCTGCGCCTTCCTTGGCCGTGAATGTCACACTTCCTTTATTATCCACCTTAACATATGAGTTATCAGAAGCTTCATACGCCAATGTATCAAATGTACGGTTATTGACGATTTCCGCATCCTTCAACTGACCGTCCACCGCTTCATAGCGAAGATAGTTTTGATTCGCTCCATATTGATTTTCGTAGTAAATCTCATCCGCGTTTACCACATTTGTAGGCGCGAGCGCCGCAGCACTAAGTCCAACGAGCGCAGCCGCTAGTAAGAATTTCTTTTTTCCGTTTGAAATCATCATGATTTTCATCTCCATTCGATTCATTCTTCACACTTCTATTTTAAGAATGGACTTTGAAGCTCGAATTGCTTTTTATGGAAAATTCCAAACCCCTTTTTAGAAATCCTT
>CAUVJW010000081.1:0-5183 GCA_963552295.1 uncultured Streptococcus sp.
ACTAGAAAAATAAAAAATAACAAAAGCGATACCGCCTTGTTCACAGCACTCTTTCATATGTTCTAGTTGATGCGTATGAATATTTTTTAGTGGGAAAGAAGTTTTGTTCTTCGTTTCCTTTGCTTCAAAGTCGATGTATCTTCCTTTATACACACCGTTATAGTCGGTTGTAGACGCCTGACGAAAATAGGCTTCCGTAATCTGCGCTGCGCTTCTTGCAGGGTAGTTTACTTTAACGACTTGAATCGGTGTCGGTTTCTTGTGGATAACTGCTCGTTTTTGAAGGCGATAGAGTTCGTTGGTTTGATTCAATATGTTCTCTAAACCCATACCGCGACTACTATAATTTGTTTGCATTGTTTGAGACCGAGTAGCCCGTGATAATTGTTTTTGACCTTTTGGATATTGAATCATTTTATCCCTCCTATGGCGTCTATTATAACATTTTGGGCAAAAAATGAGAAAAACTATTGCTTTTGTTACCTTTTCTTAATCTCTATTCAAAATTCTTGTTAAATTACTGTTGTTTAAGTCAATTATGTTTTACAAAAGAGGAAGAGTATTGTAAAATAAATGAGTATGTAAATCCATTCATCTTTTAGATGAATAATGAATTTATGGAGGAATAATATGACAGCAAAATTCGAAAAAGTTGAAACAAATAAAGTTGTTTTAACATTTGAAATCTCACAAGAAGATATTAAAAAAGGTTTAGACCAAGCGTTTAACCGCGTTAAAAAGAACGTAAACGTACCTGGTTTCCGTAAAGGTAAAGTAAGCCGTCAAGTATTTGAAAAAATGTACGGTGAAGAAGCTTTATACCAAGATGCATTAAACATCCTTTTACCTGATGCATATGATAACGCAGTTGAAGAAACTGGTATTTTCCCAGTAACTCAACCAACAATCGATATCGAATCAATCGAAAAAGGTAAACCATGGGTTATTAAAGCAGAAGTAATTGTTAAACCTGAAGTTAAATTAGGTGAATACAAAGGCTTAACTGTTGAAAAACAAGATCGTACAGTATCTGAACAAGATGTTGAAGATCGCTTATTACAAGAACAAGCTCGTGCAGCTGAATTAGTTGTAAAAGAAGATGCAGCTGAATTAGGTGACACAGTAGTAATCGACTTCGAAGGTTTCTTAGGTGAAGAAGCTTTTGAAGGCGGAAAAGGTGAAAACCACTCATTAGAATTAGGTTCAGGTTCATTCATCCCAGGTTTTGAAGACCAATTAGTTGGCGCTAAAGAAGGCGATGAAGTAGAAGTGAAAGTGACTTTCCCAGAAGAATATCATGCTGAAAACTTAAAAGGTCAAGAAGCAGTATTCAAAGTTAAAGTTCACGAAGTAAAAACTAAAGAATTACCTGAATTAACAGATGAATTCGCTAAAGATGTTGATGATTCAGTTGAAACATTAGCAGAATTAAAAGAAAAATTCCGTAAAGAATTAGAAGAAGCTAAAGCAGCAGCTGCTGATGAAGCAGTAGCAGACGAAGCTTTACGTAAAGCAGTAGAAAACGCTGAAATCGTTGAATTACCACACGAAATGGTTCATGACGAAGTTCACCGTCAGATGGAACATTACTTAAACGATATGCGTCGTAACGGAATCTCTCCTGAAATGTACTACCAAATCACTGGTACAACAGAAGCTGATTTACACAAAATGATGGAAAAAGACGCTGACGTTCGTACTAAGACTAACTTAGTATTAGAACAAATCGTTAAAGAAGAAGGCATTGAAGCAACTGATGAAGATGTAGCTAACGAAGTGAAAGAATTAGCTGCTCAATACGGTATGGAAGAAGATGCAGTTCGTGCTGCTGTTTCAGTAGATATGTTGAAAAACGATATCTCAATGAAGAAAGCATTAGCTGTAATTACTGATTCTGCTAAAGAAGCTTAATTTTATAAAATTAAATAGAAAAGCGCCGGTTTCGCTAGAGACCGGCGCTTTTTGAAACAACATTTCTTGTTGAATATAGTGACTTATGGTACTCTTAAATTGAGAAATCAGGAAAAGAATGGGGGTTTCAGATTGTATAAAGATGAAACAAAACAAGTAAGATGTTCATTTTGTGGAAAATCACAAGAACAAGTAAAGAAAATTATCGCTGGTCCTGATGTATTTATTTGTAATGAATGTGTTGATTTATGTAAAGAAATAATCGATGAAGAATTTTCTTCTATGACAATGGATGAAATGATTGAGGTATTAAAGCCTCAAGAAATTCTCAAAGTTTTAAACGATTACGTTGTTGGTCAAGATCATGCAAAGAAATCATTAGCAGTAGCGGTTTACAATCACTATAAACGTATTAATCACTTATTTAGTGAAGATGACGACGTTGAATTACAAAAGAGCAACATTTGTTTAATTGGACCAACTGGGTCTGGTAAAACTTATTTAGCTCAGTCATTAGCGCGTATTTTAAATGTTCCATTTGCGATTGCGGATGCGACTACGTTAACGGAAGCTGGTTACGTTGGTGAGGATGTTGAAAATATTCTTCTAAAACTATTACAAGCGACAGATTATGATATTGAACGTGCTGAAAAAGGGATTATTTATATTGATGAGATTGATAAGATTGCCCGTAAGAGCGAGAATGTATCTATTACTCGTGATGTAAGTGGTGAAGGGGTTCAACAAGCCTTACTGAAAATATTAGAAGGGACTGTTGCGTCTGTTCCGCCTCAAGGAGGACGTAAGCATCCACATCAAGAACTCATTCAAATCGACACAACGAATATTCTATTTATCGTTGGTGGAGCGTTCGATGGAATTGAAACAATTGTGAAAGAACGTCTTGGTGCTAAAGTCATTGGATTTGGATCTTCAAATAAAAACTTATCGAGTCATGAAAGTTTAATGCAACTCATTATTCCAGAAGATTTACAAAAATTCGGACTTATTCCAGAGTTTATTGGACGTCTTCCAATCACTGCAGCGTTAGAACCGTTAAGTAAAGACGATTTAGTCGATATTTTAACGAAACCAAAGAATGCCTTAGTGAAGCAGTATCAAAAACTCTTTGCCATGGATAACGTGGAATTGGAGTTTGAACCAGCAGCGCTTCAAGCAATTGCTGCTAAAGCAATTGAACGTCGTACAGGTGCGCGTGGATTAAGAAGTATTATTGAATCCGTTATGATGGATTTAATGTTCGAAATTCCAAGTCGTGAAGATATTACAAAAGTGGTCGTTACAGAAGCTATTGTGAACGGAACTGGCGAACCTGATTTGTATGATGAAGAAAATCGATTGATTTCCTAGGGATTTTCAACAAAATATGTTAGGATAGAATGTGATATGATGGGGGTATTATATTGCATTCTATTTTTATTTAAGAATATATGATTAAGGGAGTTAACAGCATGAAAGGATTGAAATCCTTAATATCGAAACATTACACAAAAGAAGAATTCGCTTGGATTATGCAGGACTGGGCCAATTCAGTTTATTCTTTAATGATTACTACGGCCATTTTTCCGTTGTATTTTAAAACCGTATCTTCTAATGCTGGCGTAAGTGCGGCTGATTCAACTGCATTTTTAGGATATGCCAACTCGATTGCGACATTCGCGGTTTCCATCATGGCACCAGTTCTTGGGGCGTTGGCGGATTACAAAGGATACCGAAATCCGATGTTCACATGGAGCACATTGCTTGGCGTATTTTCAGTGATTGGAATGATGTTTGCTGAAACAGATCAATGGATTTTATTATTAGCATTGTATACTTTATCGGCAATCGGATATTCAGCTTCGAACATTTTCTATGATAGTTCGATTATGGATGTAACTACTTATGATCGTATGGATAGAATTTCCGCAGCTGGATACGGGTATGGATATATCGGAAGTGTATTCCCGTTTGTATTATTTATGATGATTATGCAGTTTAGTGGATTGAATTCAAACGCAATCGTTATGGCTGGTTTCTTCATTACAGCCGCATGGTGGTTTATCTTTACGGTTCCGTACTGGTTGCATGTAACTCAAAAATCATTTATTGAAAAACCTGAGAAACCTATTAAAGAAAGTTTTATGCGTTTATGGGGAACGATTAAACGTATTGGAGAACATAAACAAGTATTCTTATTCTTGCTTGCTTACTTCTTCTACATCGACGGAGTAGGTACGATTATTAAAATGGCAACAGCAATTGGTTCGGATATGGGACTCGATAGCAATAGCTTGATTGTTATCTTATTAATTGTTCAAATCGTGGCGTTTCCATTTAGTTTACTTTATGGATACTTATCAAAACGCTTTGGTAACAAGAAAACATTATTCCTCGGAATTGGTACGTATATTTTAATTTGTGTGATGGCATTATGGTTAAATTCATACACAGATTTCCTTATCTTAGCAATTCTTATTGGTACAGCTCAAGGTGGAGTACAATCACTCAGCCGTTCATTATTTGGCCAATTAATCCCGGCCAATAGAGCGAATGAATTCTTTGGATTCTATAATATTTTTGGTAAATTTTCATCAATCTTAGGAACAACACTATTAGGGATTACAGCTCAAATGACAGGTAATTCATTAGATGGTGTCTTCTCATTAATTATCTTGTTCCTAATCGGTTCAGTATTATTATTCTTCGTGAAGTTGCCAACTCAGAAAGGATTAGAAAATGAAGGTTAATAAAGCCGAATTTACAATTAGTGCTGTAGGACCAGCACAATATCCTTCTGGAAACCTTCCAGAAATTGCATTGTCAGGTCGTTCTAACGTTGGAAAATCATCTTTTATTAATAAGTTGATTCAACGTAAAAGCTTAGCACGTACTTCAAGTAAACCAGGTAAAACACAAACATTGAACTTCTATCATATTAATGAACAGTTCTATTTCGTGGATGTGCCGGGTTATGGATATGCTAAAGTGTCTAAGAAGGAACGTGAAAAATGGGGGAAGATGATTGAGGAGTATATTACGACTCGAGAACCTCTTCGTTTAGTGCTCATATTAGTTGACTTTAGACATGAACCGAGTCAAGAAGACGTTCAAATGCGTGAATTTTTAGAGTATTACAATATTCCATATCGAATTGTGATGACGAAATGTGATAAGATTCCTCGTGGAAAATGGAATAAACATGTCAGCGTGATTCGAAAAGCATTTGGAAAACCACCAGAAGACTTATTCTTAACATTCTCATCTGAAAC
>CAUVJW010000082.1:0-5042 GCA_963552295.1 uncultured Streptococcus sp.
AAAATGTTCCGGTATTTCTAACTAAAAACGGTCATGGCTCAATGGTCGTCCTCAGCGTAGAACAGTATACTACCCTCATGGAGTCTGTTGAGAGAGAACTTGACGTGGCTGACAGAATTGCCGAAACTGACGAGACCCGTTATACACATTCCGAAGTGTTTGATCAAATCAGAGGAAAAATCAATGGAAAATAGTGAGTATCAACTATCTTCCGATAACATTAATTACCTTCTCCAATTAATCTACCAACTTCCTGCGAATAACCCCCACCTGAATACTCAATTTTACCTGTACGACTATCCTTCTGTAACGTATAATAAACTACTAACTTTTCATCAGAGTTCAAAAAAATACGAAACATAATTCCTCCCATTGGATTATGTCTAATCGACTCTTCGTCAATTTGATATGAATAAATACTATTTCCTTCCTTAAGAGCTCCTTCGTGAATATCATTTAAATCCTCTTCGATGATGGCTTTCACCTCTTCACTCTTAACAATTCTTACCATTTCATTATATTCAGCTTGTTGTCTTAATTTATATCCTCCTATTATTAATCCAATTACAGCCAATACACTAATTATTCCAATACACGTTCTTTTTAACAATCTATCCATATTTTAAATTCCTTTTTCATCTGAAATTTATTAATACAATTCTCGATGTATTTACTTAGATTTTAATATATCTTCCTCAACTTATCTATTTTTTAGAAAACAAAAAAGCCAAGCACGAGGCTTGGCTTTTTATCATTTCATTTTAAATTATAGAGAAGCTACGTCTACTTTAACCCCAGGGCCGAAAGTAGTTGTCACAGCAACGTTACGTACGTATTGACCTTTAACTGTAGCAGGTTTGATACGTAATAATGTTTCGTGAATTGTTTTGAAGTTTTCTACTAATTTGTCATCTGAGAATGAAACTTTACCGATTGGAACGTGGATGTTACCAGCTTTGTCAACACGGTAAGTAACTTTACCAGCTTTGATTTCTTCAACAGCTTTCGTTACGTCCATTGTAACAGTACCTGTTTTAGGGTTTGGCATTAAGCCTTTAGGTCCTAATACACGACCTAAACGACCAACTTCACCCATCATGTCAGGTGTAGCAACGATAACGTCGAACTCAAACCATCCGCCTTGGATTTTTTGAGCTAATTCGCTGTCACCAACGTAGTCTGCACCAGCTGCTTCAGCTTCTTTAGCTTTTTCACCTTTTGCGAATACTAATACGCGTTGAGTTTTACCAGTTCCGTTTGGAAGCACAACTGCTCCACGTAATTGTTGGTCAGCTTTCTTTGGATCTAAACCTAAACGGTATGCAACTTCTACAGATGCATCAAATTTAGCGAAATCTGTTTCTTTTGCTAATGCGATAGCTTCTTCAACTGAGTAAGCTTTAGAAGAATCGATTTTTTTAGCGGCTTCTAAATATTTTTTGCTTTTCTTTGCCATTGTATAATTTCCTCCTATTGTGTGGTTTTAACGGTTTTACCTCCCACAAAGTCCATGAGTGAAACACTCGTGCTAGGGACTTTTGGAAGCTGCATTTGTTTTTAGCCTTCTACTACAAATCCCATTGAACGGGCTGTACCTTCGACCATGCGCATAGCAGCTTCTACGTCTGCTGCATTTAAGTCAGGTGCTTTTAATTCAGCAATTTCTCTAACTTGATCACGAGTTACAGTAGCAACTTTTTTCTTGTTTGGTTCGCCTGAACCTTTTTCAACTTTAGCAGCTTTCTTTAATAATACTGCTGCTGGTGGTGTTTTACAGATGAAGTCGAATGAACGGTCTTCATAAACTGAAATCACAACCGGAATGATTAAACCTGCTTGGTCAGCTGTACGAGCATTGAATTCTTTACAGAATCCCATGATGTTCACTTGTGCTTGACCTAAAGCTGGACCTACTGGTGGAGCTGGAGTTGCTTTACCTGCAGGAATTTGTAATTTAACTAGTTTTACAACTTTTTTAGCCACGAGACATTACCTCCTTGATTGTTTCGTGCGTGGTTTAATGGAGATGAAGATTTCTCCTCCCACGGTGTTCCGACATGTGCATTTTCATGCACTTTGGTATTATATCAAAACTTAATTTGCAATGCAATATTTATAGTTCCCTCTTTTGTAAAAAAACTTACGTTGGTCTTACAAACCACTTCCAATCCTTGCGGATTGTTTTATAACCACTGCATAGGGGCACCGGATTGAGCCTATCGTCTCAATTCCTACCAAGCTTCAAACTGACTCTACGGGTTTCACCCTAGAGTCAGTAATTCACATTGGTTGCACTTCCCTAATGCTGTGGTTATAAAATCCGCAAGTTTTTCGTGGTTTGTAAAAAAATGGATTTTTTTCAAAAAAGTGAACTGCTAGAAATCGCGTTGCAATGGGATTTGTGCCAAAAGATGAAAATGACATGTCGGTGCCTCTAACTGCCTCCCGTGCTGCAGAAATGGTATTAGGACGGGGTTTATGCAAGGAATGTGAGGTGCGTACGAAAGCTGCCCGAAATTCACTTATAAGTGAATTTCGGGCAGGTGTGCTAGTTGTTAAATTCAATAAAGAAAACTTTGAGATAATCGCTGAGTGGTGTAGCTACTGGAACTGCGAAATCACTTGGCAGGCCTTTTTTCAAAACGATTCGGAACTTGCGATTGCCTTCTGCTTCCTGAATTCCTTTCTCAATCATTTGTTGAAATTGAGATTCGCTCACATTTGCCGCGTTCGTAGATAACACGAGTGTTCCTTTTGGTGCGACTAATGGCGTGATTTGCGCTACCAGTTTGCCGTAGTCTTTTGCCACAGAGAAAGTTCTCTTCTTCGTGCGGGCAAAACTTGGTGGATCGACTACGACCGTATCAAACTTCAACTGTTTCTTTACGGCGTATTTGAAATAATCGAATACGTCCATCACATAGATTTGTTGCGTTTCTGGGTCAATCCCGTTGACTGCAAACTGCTCTTTTGTCTTCTCAAGACTACGGTTGGCAACGTCCACGCTAGTTGTTTTTGTTGCGCCACCCATCGCTGCAGCCACAGAAAAGGCCCCTGTATAACTGAACGTATTCAATACGGTACGTCCTGCACTGTAACGCTTGCGAATCGTTTCGCGCACTTCGCGTTGATCTAGGAAGATACCGGTCATCAATCCTTCATTCATATAAGTTACGTATTTAACACCATTCTCCAATACGATTAATGGTTCTGGCGCTTCTACTCCGCCGACAAACTGGCTTTCTGGCAAGTCCGCTTCATTCTTGAAACGAATCTTTTCATAGACCCCTTTGACTCCTTCAAACGAAGCTAGTGCCTGCGTCAAAATAAGGTCACGGTAATGATAAACTCCCTCGCTATACCAAGAGACAACGATAAAACCGTCGTACCAGTCAATCGTCACTCCACCAAAGCCGTCGCCTTCCCCATTGAAGAGACGGAAAGTCGTCGTATCCTCCGAATGAATGAGCGCACGGCGATTCTCGAATGCCGTCTTGAAGATACCGCTAAAGAACGCATCATCCAACGCTTCGTCTTCCTCGCGACTATATACCCACGCAACTCCCTTATTTTGGAATCCAACATAGGCCATTCCTAAGAAATGACGTTGTTGGTCATAAACTTTTACCACTTCGCCTTCATCTGCGCGAAGTTCTTGCGCTAGATCCATCTGACTAATCAGTGGACTTCCTTTTTTAATCAATCCCGCTGCTTTTTGTTTCACGATGATTGTTCCCATAGATTATTTTCCCCTCCATTTCATAATGCCTCGATATAGTAAGAAACCCATCCAGCTTCCGAACACATTACAGATGATATCATCGATATGGCTGACGCCGGTGTAGAAGATAAATTGGAAAAACTCGATGGTAAAAGACGTCCAAAAGCCATACCAAAGCGAACGATATTGTCCATCTTTTTTGCCATAGAGTAGTCCGCAGAAAAATCCAAGCGGCATAAACCAAACGATATTCCCTACTACATTATAATACGCTGCAAAGACTGAACCTTGCATAAATAACTTGATGCTATCGACAAACGGCACCCACATAATATCCGAGAGCGGGTGCGTGACGACTTTTACAGTAAAGGTCTCATCGGTATTTCTAAAAATCGTCAGTTGCGCTAATAATATAATATAGAAGATAAATAAATTCCGGTAGAGTTCCCACTTCCAGGAAATCTCCCCTTTTCTACGTGAAGATAAATAAATAGACCAAACAATCAACCATCCGATAAACAGGACGATTGCGTGGTCTACACTGAAAATAAACAAACGAACAAGTGGAAGGTGATTCACTCGCCCATCAAATAATCGGACTAGCCATTGATAGAATGGGCCAAGTAAATACATTTCCTTCCTCCTTGTTCGTTCTCCTTAAATTACAATTCACTTTCGCCAGGAAATACCACTCTAAAGGTTGTTCCCTTGCCAACTTCACTTTTCACAGAGATTTTACCGCGGTGACTATCTACCAGTGACTTCACAATCGCAAGTCCAAGGCCGCTTTCTCCATACTTCGTGCTCTTTCTTGAAACATCTGCTTTATAGAAACGTTCCCAGATTTCTTTGATTTCTCTCTCGTCAATTCCGATACCTGTATCAGAAATCTCGACAATCGCTTTTTTACCTTCGTTCCACGCCTTCACTAGAATTTCCCCGTTGTCCGTAAATTGGTTCGCATTCTTTGTAATGTTCACCAAGATTTGGACAAAGCGATCATAGTCGGCATAAACGCTGAAGTCTGTATCGCATTCATAGCGCAAAGTATTATTTTTTACTTTCGCTAGTTCGCGAATTTGTTCTACAACGGTCTGGATGGCTCCAATCCCTGCAAAACGGTGTTGCACTAATACAATCTGGTTCGAACGAATCTTCTCGTAGTCGAGGTTTTCGTTAACGAGCCTGATTAATCGTTGAGTTTCACTAGAAATGAGTTCCAGTGAACGTCCACGACGAGACTCTGGCACCATATTGTATTTCAATCCATCGAGCAATCCATTCATGGTTGTCAATGGTGTACGCATTTCGTGCGCCACGT
>CAUVJW010000083.1:0-5009 GCA_963552295.1 uncultured Streptococcus sp.
AATTAAAACACGGAACAATTGCTCTTATTGAAGAAGGAACTCCAGTAATCGCATTATTAAGTGAACCTGTTGTTGCGAGCCACACTCGTGGAAATATCCAAGAAGTGAAAGCTCGTGGCGCAGTTGTAACAACAATCGCGATGGAAGGCGTTGAGCAAGAAGGCGATGATTTCATCGTTCCAGCGGTACCAATTTTATTAGTACCATTGGTGTCTGTAGTGGTAACACAATTAATTGCGTACTACACTTCTCTAGGTAAAGGCTTAGACGTGGATAAACCGCGTAACCTTGCCAAATCAGTAACAGTAGAATAGAAAAAATGGTGGACGGCTGTCCACCATTTTTTTGTTTTCGAAGAATGCAAAATCCATTTGGAAAAAGGAGGGGTTATTAGACCGCAGGTCTAAAAAATAAACTTCATACCGCTTCGGATATCTTCATAGCTGCGATAATAGCTGTACCAGGGCGAGCCTAGGGTCTCGCTCCCTATCGAGCTTCAAACTGACTCTAGGAAATGAATTTCCAGAGTCAGTAATTCACATCGATTACAATCGCTATTATTGCTGCTATAGAATCCGAAGGGTATTCCGTTTATTTTTTAAGCCCTGCATTTGCGCCTTATTTCAAATGAATTTTGCTTCATTCGAAAGAAAGGGAGAGAACGAAAGAGAAGCTAGGTATCTGAGAAAACAGCCCGCAATGTATCTTCAGAGTTCACAGATTAACGAGATAGGGTTTAAAAGTGCATAACTTAATGAATATTTTTAATTTTATTTAATACACTTTTTTCTTGCCATTCTTTAGCAAGTAAGGATATTACGATATTATAGACCGCTATGGTTACAAAGGATAGTAAAATATTGTCGGCCAAGACAGAAAAACTTTCTGCTACAAGTGCTAAGCCTTTTGGAATAGGAATAATGTTAAAGGATTGAACATAAAACCCCCCCTCTTTTAGAACCTTGGTTAGTGTTATAGATAAAGTAAAGGAAAATAAAAACAATCCAACATTAGCTCGGAACTTATAAAGAGTCTCTTTTAAGTTTTTTATATTTGAACTTATAATGTGATCTTTCTCCTTTAATAGTGTAAGCGGCTCGGAACTATTTAAACCTTCAAAGAAATAATAAATACCAAAAGAGCCTAAAAAAATTTCAGTGTTATCATTAATCTTAATAAAGGCAAAGATAAGAACTAGAAGAAAAGACCATTTTCGAGGAACTTTACCGTTTGTGAGGCACTGAAATAAATCTGACAGAATGAATATTGATAAAAACTTTGAAAAAAAAGTAATCGAATCACCATTATTAGTGAGAAAGTATAAAAACAAATCGATTAGAAGAAATAAATTGATATAATAAGTTGTCATAAATAAGAAAAAAAATAAATTTAGTTTTGGATTTTCTGTATAACCATTGTAAGAAGTAGAAAATAAAAATAAACATATAATAATTGTCTCAAAAATTAGAAAAGGAAAGAAAAAAGCGAGCTCCTTTTCAACGATTTCTGTAATTGAAACAATAAAAAGGGAAAAATTTACACAAGCAACTACCGTTAAAATAATAATTTTTACTATATTTTTCATTTAATAACTCCTTTCACAAATATAGTGTACTATGTTAGAGGGAAAATTGGAATAATATTTTTTTCTTTGTGTTTATGATTTACCTAGACATTTTTTTGCGAAGGGGTTGTCCCGTCTGTTACAATGAAGGGAAAGAATGGAAAGCGAGGGACGGTCATGAAGGTTGTGTTCGTCTGTCTGGGCAACATTTGTCGTTCGCCGATGGCAGAAGCTGTATTTAGAAAAATGGTTCAAGAAGAAGGACTGGAAGATAAAATTACGATAGATTCCGCTGCGACAAGTACGTGGGAACATGGGAATCCGGTGCATCACGGCACTCGTAAGAAGCTCGAGGAGCACGGCATTTCCGCAAAGGGGCTTGTGTCACGGACGTTGGACGCAACGGACCTGGATGCGGACTATATTCTTGGAATGGATGCGTCGAATGTGCGTAATATCCACAGCTTTATTGATGGAAAATCGGATGCGACGGTGGCGCGCTTACTAGAAGTGGCTGGAGTGAGTCGTGATATTGCCGATCCGTGGTATACAGGAGACTTTGACGCGACGTATCGCGATGTGACGCTTGGATGTAAGGCTCTCTTAGAACAATTAAAAACGGAATTATAGTTTAGATTTTAAAAATAAACGAAGAGAGAGGGAATCTATTTGAAGAAAATTAGCGACTTAGGCATTACGGGGAAAAAGCTCCTTGTCGAAGGGATTGCATTCCTTGTTGCTGGGATTTTGCTCCTTATATATGGACCAAGCTTCCCAGAATTGATGTTGCACGTATTTCTAATTTTTTTAGCAACCCGCGAACTATGGAATTTTCTATTTCGTTGGTTCAGTAAGGCGGCGGCAAAAGACCCGCTTTGGCTGAATGTAGGAAAGTTCATATTGTATGGATTTTTAGCAGGAAATCAATTCTTCCTGTCATTGCCGGTTGCGATTGTGAGCATCTTGATGGGGCTTAATGAAGTGATGAACGCGGGAATTAGTGGTGTGACGTACTATATTTATGTCAAAGACGGCATCCGTCCGCGATTCCGCTTGCTCTTTGATACCATTTGGCTTTCAGTTGTCGGGGTAGCCACTTTAATTGCGCTTGGGGGCGACGGCAATTTGCAAATGTTTTTCCTATCGCTTTATTTCATCGGGCATGGGATTAGCAATATTCGGGACGGCTGGTTCTTCGAGGCCGAAGTTGGAAAGAAAGTCCTTCGTAGACGCTTGCGTCGTGGGATGCCGCTTGTATTTGCTGCACTGATTCCTCGAGTAACCTTGCAAAAACTCAATGATGCGTTAGAACTTGGAGAAGGCGAAACCGCTTCTGAAATTTACGACCGTGCCAAAGAAAATGCAGAACCAAACTTAGAAATGTTTATTCACGTGACAAAAGACGGATTTGGGGCAATCGGGCATGTCGACCTATGTTATAAGGGACGCATTATTTCATTCGGGAACTACGATACGAATTCCGAGCGCTTGTTTGGAACGATGGGGGACGGGGTACTTTTCAGTGCCGACCGTGAAAAATACATTGAATTTTGCAAGCGCGAAAACCATAAGACCTTACTCGGCTATGGCCTGGCGTTGTCTCCAGAACAACTCGCAGCCATCGATAAGGAAATCGCCAAATTGATGTCGTTGACAGTACCGTGGGATCCACCGCAAATGGTGAAACCGAAGCGTCCTGGAATCGACAAAGAAGAACCGATGTATGCATACAAGCTCAAACAAGAAGCCGATGCACGCTTGTATAAATTCACCTCTTCAAAATTCAAGACGTATTTTGTCATGAGTACCAACTGCGTACTGCTAGCCGATACGATTGTCGGAACAGCAGGAACGGATATTTTAAGCGCCCGAGGGTTTATTTCCCCAGGGACGTACCAAGATTACTTAGATAAGGAGTTTGAGAGACCGCATAGTCTAGTCGTGACAAAGCGCGTCTATCAGTAAGAACATGAAACTTCAGGAAAAAGAATTCTTTATGAGGGAAGCGTTGAAGGAAGCGCAGAAAGCCTATGACCAAGCGGAAGTGCCGATCGGGGCGGTTGTCGTCTTGAATGGTGAAATCATCGGTCGTGGCCACAACTTACGCGAAAAGGAACAAGACGCCACCCTTCACGCCGAAATTAAAGCGATTCGCCAAGCCAACCATCACCTTGGAAGCTGGCGACTCGAAGACTGCGAACTCTTCGTCACATTGGAACCTTGCCCGATGTGTAGCGGAGCAATGATTCTTGCACGGCTCAAAAAGGTGACATTCGGCGCCTTCGACCCAAAAGCAGGGACAGCCGGCACCTTTATGAACCTCCTTCAAGACGAGCGGTTCAACCATCAAGTCGAAGTCGAGCAAGGCATCTTGGAAGACGAATGCAAAGAAATTTTGCAAACCTTCTTCAAAGGACTTCGCGAACGCAACAAACAACGAAAACTAGAAGCACAACAAGCACAGCTTCCCGAATAGGGACTGTGCTTTTTAATATTCTTAACACAAACTTATACTTGTAAACGGTTATTTACTCTTGAAAATTGTTTACATTTTATATATTATTTTACATAGTTTGAGAGAGCAAAGGAGCAGATAGTATGAAATTATCAGAAAAACAAACACAAGTCTTAGGGTGGATTGCAACATGTATGTCTGTGGCGATGTATGTAGCATATATTCCGCAAATTATGAATAACTTAGCTGGAAACAAAGGAGACTTCATTCAACCACTCGTTGCCGCATTGAACTGCTCATTATGGGTGTACTATGGACTCTTCAAGCCAGAGCGTGACATCCCGCTAGCAGCTGCAAACGCACCAGGAATCTTCTTCGGTCTAGCATCTGCTTTAACAGCATTATTATAATAATGACAAGCACAGCTTCGATTGCGAGGCTGTGCTTTATTGATTTCTACGGAACTTTGCGGATCTCTTCATAATAGCAGCCCCTTCGAAATCGATACAATCATGACTTTAAAAATGCAAAGCAACGACAAAAGTGCGATGATTGAAATCCGATATTTACAGGAGTAAAATAGAGGATGTCGTTAAAAGTTTCAAAGTTAACTGGAGGAATACGTATGTCATTTTTAGGTTATAACAAAGGAGAAACATTAGAATTCAACTACAAAAAGGCGTGTGGCTTATGGCTCATCGCAGTCGCATTCGTGATTGCACTCGCGACGGTTGTAGGTGGAGAACAAATCATTAATATGCAGGTCTTCAGTATCGGCTATATGGTGAGCTTCTTTTCTATCAATCTAAACAAAAAAGTCCTTCATAAGTTTTCGGATGGCCCTTCAACACCTTTCCAACGCAAAATGTCGTTATACTCAGTAATTCTTTTATTTATCTTATTAGTGTTATTAGGTGGCCCATTCTTCGAAACAGAGAACTGGAGACTCATCTGGTTAGGCGCGCTCCTAGCAACAGGAATTCATTTCTT
>CAUVJW010000084.1:0-4996 GCA_963552295.1 uncultured Streptococcus sp.
TTTGCTATAATAAAGGATATGAGTTTAAGGGAGGGCAACGAATGGAATTAGAAAAAACAACGCAAATGAACTTGCTTGTAGAGTTCTATGGCAGCCTTTTAACCGATAAACAACTCGAATATATGGAGCTCTATTATGGGGATGATTATTCGCTTGGTGAAATCGCCGAAGAATTTGACGTGAGCCGTCAAGCAGTATATGATAATATCCGCCGCTCGGCAAAGTTATTAGAAAACTACGAAGAGAAATTACATCTCGTCGCTGATTTCTATAAACGCCAAGAGCACTATGATGAATTAGAAAAAGAGATTCAAAAGAACTATCCTGAGGCAAAACAGCTTGCTTCAATCGTTTCAAAATTACAAGAGATGAATAAATAAACTCAAGGAGTGAAATTATGGCATTCGAAGGATTATCAGATCGTCTGCAAAATGCGATGACTTCCGTTTCACGAAAAGGAAAAATTACGGAAGCTGACTTAAAACAAATGATGCGTGAAGTGCGTCTTGCGCTTTTAGAAGCCGACGTTAACTTCAAAGTTGTAAAAGACTTCGTACGTAAAGTGAACGAACGTGCATTAGGTGCCAATGTGCTTGAAGCATTATCACCAGCACAACAAGTCGTTAAAATCGTTAACGAAGAATTAACAGAATTAATGGGTGGCGAACAAGCGCCATTCCGTTTCGAAGCAAAACCGCCAACGGTAGTAATGATGGTCGGTCTTCAAGGGGCCGGTAAAACAACGACTGCTGGGAAACTCGCTTCTTTCATGGCAAAACATGAAAAGAAACGCCCATTACTAGTTGCTGCCGACGTGTACCGTCCAGCTGCGATTGACCAATTACAAACATTAGGGAAACAATTAAACTTCCCAGTATTCTCACTTGGAAATCAAGTAAGCCCAGTGGAAATCGCCAAACAAGCGATTGAAAAAGCGAAAATTGATGGTCGCGACTTAGTGATTATCGATACGGCCGGTCGTTTGCATATTGACGAAAACTTGATGGAAGAATTACAAAACATCAAGGCAGTCGCAAATCCAAGCGAAATCTTACTCGTTGTCGACTCAATGACAGGGCAAGATGCCGTAAACGTAGCTCAAACATTTAACGAACGTTTGGACATCACAGGGGTTATCCTTACAAAACTTGATGGGGACACTCGTGGTGGTGCGGCTCTATCTATCCGTTCTGTTACTGGAAAACCAATTAAATTTACAGGTCGTGGGGAAAAATTAGAAGACTTCGAAATCTTCTACCCAGAACGTATGGCTTCTCGTATTCTTGGTATGGGGGATATGATGACCCTTATCGAGAAGGCGCAACAAGACTTCGATGAAGCAAAAGCGCAAGAGATGGCAGATAAAATTAAAGCCAACACTTTTGACTTTAATGACTTTATCGACCAATTAGACCAAGTGAATAAGATGGGACCGCTAGAAGACATCTTGAAGATGATTCCAGGGTTAAATAAAATGGCTGGTCTAAACGACTTAAAAGTGGATCCAAAAGATACAGCTCGTATGAAAGCTATCGTCTTATCAATGACTCCACAAGAGCGTGAAAATCCAGATATCTTATCACAAGCTCGTCGTAAACGGATTGCGGCAGGTTCGGCTCGTCCTTTAGCAGAGGTAAACCGTTTAATTAAACAGTTCAACGAATCTAAGAAGATGATGAACCAAATGTCCAACGGGAATATGAAAGGCCTAGAAGGCATGATGAACCAAATGGGCATGGGCGGACGTGGAAACAAACTCGCTCAAATCGGTATGCAACAATACGCACGCCGTCAAAAACAAAATAAATTGAAAAAATTAAAGAAAAAACGTTAGGAAACAGCGTTATAAAATAATTTAAACCGCAACATCTTACTCTCGAGTAAGGTTGCGGTTTTTTTATGGCGATCATAACGCAAAGAAAGGAGAACTCAATGGGAAACAAAACAAAAACATGGCATGTCATTCCAGCAGTAGTCGCAACGGCGATTATGAGCTTTTGTGGCGTGTTGATTGAAACCGCAATGAACGTTACCTTCCCGACACTGATGACAGAATTCAATACGGATTCTTCAGGGATTCAATGGGTAACAACTGGATACTTACTAGCCATTGCGATTGTCGTGCCAATTACGGCTTATTTAACACGAAATTACACGATTCGCCAACTCTTCTTGGCATCGAACCTTTTATTTATTGGCGGGGTCTTAATTGACTGTATTTCACCAAGCTTAATAATTTTATTACTCGGACGCTTTATGCAGGGGATTGGAACCGGGATTGCACTTCCGTTAATGTTCCATATCGTATTATCGAAAGTACCGCTGCATCAACATGGAACCGTCATTGGGATTGGAGCAATGACAACAGCACTAGCTCCACCAATTGGACCAACATTTGGCGGGGTCGTCTCAAGCGCATTTGGATGGCGCGCGATTTTCTTCGCATTGATTCCATTTTTAGTATTCTCGTTAGTGATGGGACTTTGGGCGATTCCAACAGAAGAATCTCCGAAGAAACAACCATTCAACTTTATGGCGTTTGTGACATTAGGGATTGGACTTGCAAGCCTACTAATGGCGATTGAACATTTATCAGTCCTCTATCTTGGAGTAGTGGTCGTGGCATTTGCAGCGTTCTTCTACTTTAACCGAGAAAATGCACTCTTGTCGTTTAAACCGTTCCAGTTTGCGACGTTCAACGCAACATTATATATCGTCTTGGCTTTCCAAGGAATTGTACTTGGATTATCGTTTATTTATCCAAACTACATTCAACTGGCGTGGGGCGAAACAGCTACAGTGGCAGGACTCTTTATGTTCCCAGGGGCTGCGATGGTAGCCATTCTTTCAGCCTTATCTGGTCGCTGGTATGATAAATCAGGTCCGCTAAAACCAATCTTAACAGGGTTAATCTTTGCAGTGATTGGGGGAGTTTCTATCAGCTTCTTCTTCCCAGGTTTGACGATTTATCCTTTATTAGCCCTCAACGTCATCTTTATGACAGGGATTGGATTTGTAATGGGAAGTAACGTCACGTATTCGTTAGCTCAGTTGAAACCAGAAATTCAAGCGGACGGAAATAGTATTGTGAATACCTTACAACAGTTCACTGGTGCGATTTCAACAACGATTATCGCTCGTATTTTCAGCTCGTTTGATTCGAATTTAGTAACAGCAGGACGAACAAGTATCCTTTTTGTAACGACACTTGCAGTCATTGCATTAGTTGTCTTCTTATGGATTTATCCGCAAACACAAAAGAAAAATTAAAGTCCTTAGGCAATCCTTTTCTACTTGGAGAAGGGTTGTCTTTTTTAGAACGTATCATATGAAATAGAAAGACGACTATAGTACAATAGATTGACGCGTGAAAGGAGAGAGATATGTATTTATTAAAGAAATTATCGTGGTTTTTTAAATTAGAGTGGAAACGATACACGATTGGAATTATTGCATTGTCGCTAGTCAGTGTATTCAATCTTATTCCGCCAAGAGTGATTGGGGAAGTTGTCGATTCTATTGACCTTAAGACGCTCACAACATCGTCTTTATTATGGAACTTACTGCTATTGCTCCTTTCAGCAGTAGCCATGTACGGGCTTCGTTTTGTATGGCGGCTCTTTATCTTCGGGACTGCGAACTCGTTAGGCCAGAGACTGAGAAATCAATTATACGAACACTTTACAAGCATGTCTCCAAGCTTCTATCAAAAGTATCGCTCTGGAGACTTAATGGCGCATGCGACCAATGACGTGAGTGCTATTGTCATGACTGCAGGCGGAGGTGTGATGTCGGCTGTTGATGCCTCGATTACAGCGTTAGTGACGCTAGCGACGATGTTCTTTATGCTGGATTGGCGAATGACACTCGTTGCGATTATTCCATTGCCACTACTTGCGATTGCAACGAATATCGTCGTTCGTGCAGAGCATCAGAGCTATAAGGAATCACAAGAAGCCTTCTCCTTACTGAATAATCATGTGAACGAGAGTGTTTCTGGAATAAAAGTGACGAAATCTTTTGGTTATGGTGAAAAAGAAACAGCGTCGTTTTGGAAAACGAACGAAGATGCATGGAAGAAGAATAATCACGCTGCAAAATATAATAATCTATTCGATCCAATCGTTTTGATTTTCGTGGGTCTCAGCTACTTAATCAGTTTGGGATATGGTGGATATTTAATCCAACGCGGAGAATTCACCGTTGGGGAAATGATTACCTTTATGACGTATTTAGATATGCTAGTGTGGCCGCTTCAAGCCATTGGTTGGCTCTTGAATATCGGTCAACGTGCAAGTATCTCATATCGTCGTATTGAAAAATTAATGGAAGAAACAAGCGAAGTCAAAGAAGCCCCTAACGTACTGCCGATTACAGAAGCTCGTGAGATGGTTGTTTCAATTCACAACTTCCAATACGAAGATGTGCCAACATTAGAAGACGTAGCATTTAGCCTTCACCAAGGGCAAACGCTGGGGATTGTGGGCCCAACAGGTTCTGGGAAATCAACGCTCTTAAAATTATTCCTTCGTCAATATGATGCAGGAAAAGAAGAGATTTTGATCAATGGACGTTCCATTCAAGACTATCGCATTAAAGACTTGCGTGCGCTTATGGGTTATGTTCCACAAGAACAGATTCTATTTGCGATGTCGATTAAAGACAATATCCGTTTTGGAAATCCAACTCTTCCTGACGAAGCTGTTATAGAAGCGACTAAAATTTGCGGATTGTATGATGATATCATGGCGATGCCGGAAGGGTTCGATACGTTAATCGGAGAGAAGGGTGTGCTTTTATCAGGCGGGCAAAAACAACGTCTATCGATGGCACGCGCGCTGGTTGTGAACCCTGAAATCTTAATGCTCGATGATTCGTTATCGGCTGTTGATGCAAAGACAGAGCATTTAATTTTAGAAAACTTGAAACGTGAACGCAGCGACAAAACAACGATGATTACAGCGCACCGTCTATCAGCGATTGTGCATGCGGACCT
>CAUVJW010000085.1:0-4983 GCA_963552295.1 uncultured Streptococcus sp.
TACCGTTTTTCCTTAACAATTCTTAATGAAAGAATTCTTGAAAACGGTTGTAAAACCCCTGTGCATGCTTTATAATAAAACTATAGAAATCAAACGAAGCAATTCCTAAGAGTGGTCCTTAGGGTATTTCTTCAAATCTGGTTTTCCAGATGAAAGGGGAGAGTATTATGTTTAAATATAATATCCGTGGAGAAAATATTGAGGTCACAGAAGCGATTCGTCAATACGCAGAAAAGAAAATTAGCAAATTAGAAAAATACTTTACTGACGTTGCTAATGCGACTGTATATGTCAACTTGAAAGTCTACACTGAAAAGACTGCAAAAGTTGAAGTTACGATCCCACTTCCTTATTTAGTTCTACGTGCCGAGGAAACTTCAATTGATTTATATGGAAGTATTGACTTGGTAGTCGATAAACTTGAAAGACAAGTTCGTAAACATAAAACAAAAATCAATCGTAAATCTCGTGAAAAAGGATTCGATATTGTGTTACCACCACTTCCAGAAGTGCCTGAAGAGGACGAAACAGGATTAGAAATCGTTCGTACAAAACGAATTGATTTGAAACCAATGGATAGCGAAGAAGCTGTTCTTCAAATGAACATGTTAGGACATAACTTCTTTATTTACCAAGATGCTGAAACGAACGAAACAAACATTGTTTATCGTCGTAAAGATGGAAAATATGGTTTGATTGAAACAAATTAATAAAAATTTAGGTGGCTTTTTTAAGCCACCTTTTTTGTGAATAGAAATGGCGCTAGTTTTAGCGGAAAGAAAACGGAGTTAAAGCAACAACAACTTTCCGTTTGGATAGGAAATTGGGTTTCTTTGACGTAAAAATGTAAAAAAATCGGGTGACTTTGAAAAAAGTCGCCTTTTTTTGCTTTCTTAATTAGCGAAACAATGGTAAAATAAATAAGATGCAATAGGTGTAGCCACCTATTTGTAGTAATTTTATGAGATTTAAAATGTTCACCGATTTAAAAATAATGGTGAAAATAAAAAAGGAGTTAATTAAATGGCAAATTTTTTGAGACAGTTAGTTGAAAATGATAAGCGTGAATTACGTCGCTTAGGAAAACTAGCGGATAAAGTAATTGCGTTAGAATCTCAAATGTCTGCATTAGAAGATGCTGATTTTCCAGTAAAAACAGAAGAATATAAAGCAAGATATGCTCAAGGGGAGTCTTTAGATGCATTACTTCCAGAAGCATTCGCTTTAGTACGTGAGGGAGCTAAACGTGTATTAGGCTTATTCCCATATAAAGTTCAAATCATGGGTGGGATTACACTTCATGACGGTAACATTGCGGAAATGCGTACTGGTGAAGGTAAAACTTTAACAGCGACAATGCCTGTATACTTAAACGCATTATCAGGAGACGGCGTTCACGTAGTAACAGTTAACGAATACTTAGCCTCTCGTGACGCTCGCGAAATGGGTGAGTTATATAACTTCTTAGGCTTGACTGTAGGGTTAAACTTAACAGGAATGTCTTCAGAAGAAAAACGTGCTGCATATGCTGCAGACATCACTTACAGCACAAACAGTGAATTAGGATTTGACTACTTACGTGATAACATGGTGGTTTATAAATCACAAATGGTACAACGTCCATTAAACTACGCAGTTGTCGATGAAACAGACTCAATCTTAATCGACGAAGCGCGTACGCCATTGATTATTTCAGGACAAGCTGAAAAATCAACAGTGTTATACCAACGTGCAGATATGTTTGTAAAAGGATTAAAAGAGGAAGAAGATTATACAATCGACTTAACTTCTAAGACAATCTCATTAACAGACGAAGGGATTAACAAAGCTGAACAAACATTCCGCTTACCAAACCTTTATGACGTGGATAACTCAGCGCTTGTTCACCATATCGACCAAGCTTTACGTGCGAACTACATTATGTTACGCGACATTGACTATGTGGTGGATGAAGGTAAAGTTAAAATCGTTGATGGATTTACTGGACGTATTATGGAAGGTCGTCGTTACTCAGATGGTCTTCACCAAGCGATTGAAGCTAAAGAAGGCGTTGAAGTTGAAAACGAGTCTAAAACAATGGCGACAATCACTTACCAAAACTACTTCCGTATGTATCGTAAATTGTCAGGGATGACAGGTACTGCGAAGACTGAAGAAGAAGAATTCAGAGAAATCTACAACATGAACGTTATTGCGATTCCAACAAACCGTCCAATTCAACGTATCGATGGTCACGATTTAATCTACCCATCATTACGTAGTAAATTCCGTGCGGTTGTTCAAGATATCAAACAACGTCATGAAGCAGGTCAACCAATCCTTGTCGGTACGGTTGCCGTTGAAACAAGTGAATTGCTATCTAACTTACTACGTGCAGAAGGAATTCCGCACGAAGTATTAAATGCGAAAAACCACTTTAAAGAAGCAGAAATTATCATGTCAGCTGGTCAACGTGGCGCTGTAACAATCGCGACAAACATGGCCGGACGTGGTACTGACATCAAGCTTGGTAAAGGCGTGAAAGAACTTGGTGGACTTTGCGTAATCGGTACAGAACGTCACGAAAGTCGTCGTATCGATAATCAATTACGTGGACGTAGTGGACGTCAAGGGGACCCAGGTGCAACACAATTTTACCTATCATTAGAAGATGATTTGATGAAACGTTTCGGTGGAGAAAAAATGCAAGCAATCTGGGAACGTCTAAACTTAACAGATGAAGGCGATGATAACTTCATCCAAAGCAAGATGTTAACAAGACAAGTAGAATCTTCACAAAAACGTGTTGAAGGGAACAACTACGATACTCGTAAAAGCGTCCTAGAGTACGATGAGGTTATGCGTGAACAACGTGAAATCATCTACTCACAACGTCTACAAATTATTAATGAAGATCAATCACTTGAAAAAGTGACAAAAGGTATGATCCGTCGTACAATTCACCGTGTTGTGGAAAGTCATACATTGACAGATCAAAAAGAGTGGAACTTAGAAGGAATTGTGGACTTTGCTCACAACTCAATCTGTGCTCCAGATGAACTTTCAATTAACGATTTAGAAGGTAAATCAGCTGCTGAAATCGAAGGTATCTTAAACGAAAAAGCAATGGAAATCTACAAAGAAAAACAAGAGCAATTGAATGGCGACAATCAAATGCTTGAGTTCGAAAAAGTAGTTATCCTACGTGTGGTTGACCGTAAGTGGACAGATCATATCGATGATATGGACCAATTACGTCAAAGCGTTGGTTTACGTGGATACGCTCAAATCGATCCATTAACAGAGTACCAAACAGAAGGTTACGAACGATTCCAACAAATGATTGCTGCAATCGACTATGATGTAACACGTATCTTGATGAAATCTCAAATTCGTCAAAACTTACAACGTGAACAAATTCAAGGAGTTCGTAGTGTAGTGGCTACAGGTCATGACAGAACTTCTGACGATGATTCAGAAAAAGCTTAATAACAAAGGGAGACGGCGAAGCATTTCGCCGTTTTCTTTTAGAAAGAGGTCAATATGGAAATTAGTGAAATTAGAAATGCGCTTGAAGCCATGAACGAACAAATCATCAGTTATAGGAGGTCTCTTTGACTTAGATCGCTTAGAGGAAGATATCGCAGCCTATGAGCAAGAGATGTCTGAACCATCGTTTTGGGATGATAGCGAAAAAGCGAATCAAGTCATTCAAAAGAATAATGAATTAAAGGCTATTTATGATACTTTCCATAAAATGGAATTAGCGCATGAAGAGACGGGTTTGTTATTTGAAATGTATAAAGAAGAGCCAGATGAAGAAGTACATGCGGAAATCGTTGAAGCGATTGGGTCTCTTGAGAAGGACTTGCAACAGTACGAATTAAGTATGTTGCTGAACGGTCCACATGATAAGAACAGTGCCATCTTAGAAATCCATCCAGGTGCTGGTGGTACGGAATCGCAAGACTGGGGAAGTATGCTGCTTCGTATGTATATGCGTTGGGCTGAAAAACATGGCTACCGCGTTGAAACAGTGGACTATCAAGATGGGGATGAAGCAGGGATTAAATCTGTAACCTTGTCGATTGAAGGGTTAAATGCTTACGGGTACTTACGTTCTGAAAAAGGCGTGCATCGTCTCGTTCGTATTTCTCCATTTGATGCAGCTGGAAAACGTCATACATCATTCTGTTCAGTGGATGTTGTTCCACAAATGGACGGAGATATCGATATTGAAATTAACCCAGATGACTTAAAAGTGGATGTGTACCGTGCAAGTGGTGCCGGTGGACAACATATTAATAAGACGTCTTCTGCGGTGCGTATTACGCATATTCCAACTGGAATCGTGACGCAGAGTCAGGCGCAACGTTCTCAATTTAAAAACAGAGACCAAGCGATGGCGATGTTGAAGGCGAAATTATTCCAATTAGAAGAAGAGAAGAAGGCAGCAGAACTAGCAGCCATTCGTGGTGAACAAAAGGATATCGCCTGGGGGTCTCAAATTCGTAACTATGTGTTCCATCCTTATTCAATGGTAAAAGATTTACGTTCTGGATATGAGACGGGAAATATTGGTGCGGTCATGGATGGAGACTTGGATCCGTTTATGGATGCATACTTAAAATGGACGCTTGAGGGAACAAAAGCAACTGAAGAATAATAGTAGAGAAACACCTAGTGAGAGCTGGGTGTTTTACTTTTGGAAGGCAAATTATTTTAAGTTCGTTTTAATTATCTGTATTATTATTGGGTGAAACTTCCGTTATAACGAAGGAGAAAAGCTTATTAATATAGACACAGTGGTTTATTGACTTTCTTGAGGAGTGAGTAAATACTTCTAATATAGGGTAAAGTATTGTCTTACAGGGATGAATGGGTATACGAGAAGCAATGCCCACACCCAAATCCTTCGCACTGTGAAGGATTTCTCTCGTATCCTGAAGTTGAACTCGCCATCGCAGAAATGGCGTGCGTTTCCCGAAATATCCGCACGGCTGT
>CAUVJW010000086.1:0-4931 GCA_963552295.1 uncultured Streptococcus sp.
TCTTCAAACTGCGCACTTTCGTTTTCTCCTAAATCGCCTGGTTTCGACACTAAGAATCGTTGTTTTAATTTCTCAAAACGATGATTCCCAATTTGGTTTAACAGCAATGTCGAAAGCAATGCATCTTTGAAAAAGAGACGCGGAGACGTTGGCGCTTGTAATTCCATCGTGTACGTTTGAGGACGTGAAGCACTTGGCTCCTTACGATACGTTTTCAAGAGTCCAATCCCTTCCAAACGAGTTTTTGCTAAGTAAAAGTCTGGCATCCCTAAATTCGTCATCGACAATAATTCAGAAATGGAGAAGACTTCGCTCTCGTATTCTGATGGAGATAACTCACCGTACAAAGTCGCATACAAAAGAGTCGCTTCTTTTCCAATGAACGGAGCGTATAATTGCATTAAAAATTGGATTTCTCTTTCGGTAATCCACACAGGTTGTACCACGAGGATACCGTCTTTAGGCTTATACTGTGCCCATGGAAACTCTTTTGAGTGCATTCTTGTAATTCCTTCCTATTTTTCTTGGCTGTCCATAATCATAGACATTCTTTCCAATTCTTTTAAGAACATTTTGCGGTCTGTAAATTGACGATACACACTCGCAAAACGGATATACGCGATATCATCAATTTTGGCTAAGTGATCCATCACCATTTCCCCAATAAGAGTGCTTGACACTTCATTTTCTCCCTCTTGGTTGATGGAACGTTCGATTTCATTCACGATATTTTCTAGTTGTCCGAGTGATACTGGACGTTTTTCTGCTGAACGAACTAATCCGTTTAATAATTTTTCACGGCTAAATTCTTCACGATTCCCGTTACGTTTAATGACAAGCAATGGCGCCTTTTCTAACCGCTCGAATGTTGTAAAACGGTAGCCACATTCTTCGCATTCTCTTCTTCTACGGATAGAACGACCATCATCAGCTGGACGACTATCTACTACGCGAGAACCATTGTTTTTACATTTTGGACATTGCATTGCAAACACCTCTCCTTTTTTGTGCTTATTCGATTTATTATATCATTTTTTAAGGAAATTTTCGAGTAGCCACTGATGGACTTTTTGCTCTAACTCTTGAAGGGTTCCTTCGTTTGACCACACAATCGTTGCTCTCTTTACTTTTTCTTCTAAAGGCATCTGTGACTGGATTCGCTCTAACGCTTCTTGCCTTGTATATCCGTTACGCTTTTCCATGCGAGTAATTTGCGTTTCCACAGATACGGCCACCACGATAATATCATCACAGAGACTCTCATAGTGCATTTCAAATAAGAGCGGAATATCTAAGACAATCAGTGATTTCCCTTGCTCTTGGTAGTCTGTCATCTTTCCTGCAATCTCTTGGCGAATCAGTGGTTGAAGAATGTCATTTACTTCCTTACGTATCGCATCATCACTGAACATTTTTTGTCCAAGCTCCGTTCGATTTAACGTTCCATCTGTATTTAAAATCGCCTCTCCAAAGAGGTTCACGAGCGCAGTTAATCCTTCTGTTCCTTTTTCGACTACTTGTCTTGCTACAAGGTCGGCATTAATAACCGGTACTCCAGAGATTTTAAATAAATTAGAAACAGTTGTCTTTCCACTAGCGATACCGCCTGTTAATCCAATGACTCTCATCTTTTTCCTCCAACACTTCTTGTAAAGCCTATGTTAGTTCAAAACGCCATTTGTCGCAAGTTCTTTTCCTGATTAGAGCACATATTGACACAAAAATACCGCATCCTCAGTTTGAGAATGCGGTCAGTTGATTATAGACGTTCGTTTAATTCTTTTGCTAAGTCTTCGAATCCTGGTTTTCCAAGTAAAGCAAACATGTTTTTCTTGTATGCTTCTACCCCTGGTTGGTCAAATGGGTTCACGCCATTTAAGTAACCAGAAAGTCCAACTGCGATTTCGAAGAAGTAGATTAAGTGTCCTAATGTGTAAGCTGACATATCAGGAATGTTCACTACAAAGTTTGGAACTTGACCATCTGTATGAGCAAGTAATGTTCCTTGGAAGGCTTTTGTATTTACAAAATCCATTGTTTTACCTTGTAAGTATCCTAATCCATCTAAATCTTCTTCTGTTTCAGGAATTGTTACTTCTTTATTTGGTTTACCCACTTTGATAACTGTTTCGAAGATGTTACGACGACCTTCTTGGATGTATTGTCCTAGTGAGTGTAAGTCAGTTGAGAAGTTTGCACTTGAAGGATAAATTCCTTTGAAGTCTTTCCCTTCTGATTCACCAAATAATTGTTTCCACCATTCAGAGAAGTATTGTAATGTTGGTTCGTAGTTAATTAATAACTCTGTCACTTTTCCTTTACGGTATAACACATTACGTGCTACAGCATATTGGTAAGCTTCGTTTTCTTTTAAGTTTGATGAACTGTATGCTACACGTGCATCTTCAGACCCTTGCATTAATGCATCTATATCTGCACCAGTAACTGCGATTGGAAGTAATCCTACAGCTGTTAACACTGTGAAACGTCCACCGACATCATCTGGAATCACAAATGTTTGGTATCCTTCCACATCTGCTTCTGATTTTAATGCTCCACGAGCGCGGTCAGTTGTAGCGTAAATACGATTTACAGCTTCTTCTTTACCATATTTTTTAATTAATAAATCTTTGAATACACGGAAAGCAATCGCTGGTTCTGTTGTTGTACCAGATTTAGAAATTACGTTTACAGAGAAATCACGATCTCCGATTAGGTCGATTAACCCTTGTAAGTAAGTTGAGCTAATGCTGTTTCCTGCAAATAATACTTGCGGAGTTTTACGTTTATCGCTTGGTAAGTAGTTATAGAAAGCGTGGTTTAAGAAATCAATCGCTGCACGAGCTCCTAAATAAGAACCACCAATACCAATTACTACTAATACTTCAGATTCTTCTTGAATCTTTTTAGCTGCTGCTTTAATACGAGCGAATTCTTCTTTGTCATAGTCGCATGGTAAGTTAATCCAACCTGTGAAGTCGTTACCTGCTCCTAATCCTTCGCGTAAGTCTTTATCTAACGCTGTTACTGTTGATTGTAAATTGTCAATTTCTTCTTGACTGAAGAAACTTAATGCTTTTGAATAATCAAATGAAATATGTCCCATTTGAATGCCTCCTTCGTATTCAATAACGATATATTATTAATTTTTGTTTTTATCTTTTACAAATTTTTCTTGTGCTTCTTCGATCCATTCTGGTAATTTCTTCGCTAAGCTTGAAAATCCGATAGACGGAACGTAGCGTTTGCGATTTTTCTTGATTCGTTGCGGAACATCTGGTACATCGAGTTTTTCGAGTGCTCGAATCGATAAACTAATCTTATTTGAGAATTCATCGACATCAATGACTTTGGCTGTCACTTCCTGTCCCACTTTTACAAAATCATGCACATTATCCATATATCCATGTTTACACTCAGAAATATGAATCAAACCTTGCGTATCTTCGTCTAGCTCCAAGAAAACTCCGTAATTTTGTACACCCGTTACTTTAGCCGTAACGATGTCCCCAATTCTAAAAGTTTTGCTCATAGAACCTCCTACGCTTTTACGTCCATCGATTCAATGACAACATCTTCTAGTGGACGGTCTTGCGCATTACGTTCTACGCCTTCAATCTTAAGAACAACGTCCATCCCTTCAACAACGCGTCCAAATACTGTGTGACGGTGGTCTAACCAAGGTGTTCCACCCACTTTAGCGTATTCTTCAACAATTTCTTCAGGCCAGCCGCCATCTTTTAATTGTTTCAACATTTGTGCGGGTACTTGTTTTGCTGTAACAATGAAGAATTGAGATCCATTTGTGTTTGGACCTGCATTTGCCATTGATAAAGTTCCATACAAGTTGAATGCTTCTCTTGAAAATTCATCTTCGAAAGTACGTCCGTAAATAGACTCGCCACCCATCCCTGTTCCAGTTGGGTCGCCACCTTGAATCATGAAGTCTTCAATGACACGGTGGAAAATTACTCCATCATAATATCCATTTTTTGCATGTGTTACGAAATTCTCCACTGTCTTAGGTGCTACTTCAGGGAATAATTCCAATGTGAAATCTCCTTGATTCGTATGCACAGTCACGAGTGGATTCTTTTCGTTCACTTCATTCAATTGTGGAAATTGACTCATTTTTCCATCTCCTTTTAATTCATACTTATGATTGCTCATCTACCATCCTCTATTAAACCACAAAAGGCAAACGGTTGCAATTTAGCGTTCTTATCATTCTTAATAAAAAAATAAAAAAGTTCTACAAATTTTCTTTAGTGATTTTCTTTGTTTCGTGGTATAGTATTTGAGTATAGAAAAAAGAAAGAGTGAGAGTTTAATGACAATATTACGAAATTATCCATTAATCGCTTCTATTTGCTCGATTCTATTTGCACAATTTGTCAAATTCCCGATTGCGCTCTTCTCAAAAAAAGCAGGCGCAAACGTTTCATTAGTAACTAGCACTGGTGGAATGCCAAGTTCTCACTCAGCTGCTGTTAGCTCGCTAATTACAGCGTTAATTATTGACCACGGATTTGCTTCGCCATTTGTTGCTATCGCGACTACTTTTGGCCTAATCGTTATGTTCGATGCTATGGCCGTTCGTCGTCAAAGTGGTGAGCAAGGAATTCTCCTACAAAAATTATACGAAGAACAAATACGTGAAGAATCAAGCGCATTAAAGCATGTTGAAATCGAATCTGAAGACGATCCAATCGATCTCTTTGACACAGAAGAAAACAAAAAATTAATTATCAAAAAATATCTAGGTCACAAACCCATCGAGGTGTTCGCCGGTGTACTAACCGGTATCGCAATGGCCTTTATTTTAAGAATCTTCTATTAATCGGAGGTATAAAGTGACACAAGAAATTGTTGATATTATTATTATCGGCGGTGGGCCTGTTGGGCTTTTCACCGCCTTTTACGCGGGCTTA
>CAUVJW010000087.1:0-4844 GCA_963552295.1 uncultured Streptococcus sp.
TTTGCTTGTTATATTCTGGATATGCATTCATTGAAATAGAAATACTATGCGCTAATTCTTCGTAACCAACTTTTTTTAATTCTATCCAAAAATACTTCATAAGATTTCCCGAATTTTGCCAACCTGTTGATTTCCCCACCGTATAGCCAGGGAGTAACTTCTCGATATATTTCCCATATTGATTAAATGCTCGATAAGCTGTTTGCCCAACTTTTTTTATTTCTTCCATTTCAGCTTTTTGATTTTCTGCTTTTTCAGGATCGCTGTATCTTCTTCTACAATAATTTTTCAAAAAAGTATATACAGCTCCAAAATCAATGCGAGAGTTTGGAATTGATTTTACTTGTTGAAAAACTTTCTCTAAATTATTTATATATTCTTCTTTGATTTCGATACCTGAAGATTGTGGTCTCCATGTTTGCTTTGGGAATACACTTTCTAGTAAATCAATCGAAATATAATTATTTTCAGTTTCATCCATCAGCCAATCAAATTTAACGTCAATATGATTCGTTGTCAGCCCGTCTTTGGCTTTCTCAGAATTGTAATGCGGTGCGTCGTATGAAGCTTTTTCAACATGTCCGTGGCCAATGATTCCCACTTTGGTTTTTAATAAGAACACTTGGTCCCCTACCTTTGGTTGTTTACTACTACTCGTCCACGATTCAATGACTGCCTTACCTTCTTTTGCAGCTTGAACCTTCTCCTTATAAACTGGCCAATTCCAATTATCTGGATTCCAAGTTAATAAATATGCCTTTTTCATCCTTTAACTCCTCCCATTAATAGCTACAATTTGATGTTAGCGATTTCTTTTAATTATAATTCATCTTTTCGCTTATGTGAATAGGAAAAAACGTGAGTGTCCTGCATTTTTATCCGCTAGTTTGACACTTTAATTTGAAAGTCTCTTTAAAGCAAGAATTAAAATTGGTAAAATAAAGACGTAAGATTCACTTTAAGGAGAACAATCATGATGAAAAACAAAATTTTATTAACTTCTGTTACCATCCTATCTGCTTTAATGGTAGCGGCTTGCGGGAACGACAAAGAGAAAGCACCTGAAACAACTGCGGCACCAACAACAGAAGTAACTACAACTACTCTTACAACAACCGCTGGAACTTCTGAAACAAAAGAAGTATCACTTGCAGACACTCAACGTGTAGGACGTGAAGATGTCGGTTATTTCAACGTTCCTAAAGACTGGGTAAAATACAAAGACCCAAACGACGGTCCTCAATTCCAATACGCTTCAAAAGATCCATACAATATGATTACGATCAATGGATATGGCAAGGACCAATTAAACGTCAACGCTGGGGAAACTTTTGGGGCAGAGTTACTGGCTAACCGCTTGTATGATGGCTGGCAATACAATCCTAAAATCGTAAAAACGCAAAAGGAAAAAACAAAATTTGCTGGCGAGGATGCTTTCCTTATTAAAATTCAATTGAAAGATGGCAAATACATGTTCCAATGGATTTTCCAAAGAGGCGAAAAAGTATATGACGTTTTACTGGAAGGAACAGAGGATATCGTCACAACAATAAGACCTATTCTTGAACAATCATGGGGCTTAGATGAAAAAACTCCAGGCCAATAAACAACAATCTGAACTCAATCAAGGAGAATAATCAGTATGAAAAACAAAATTTTATTAAGTTCTGTAACGCTTCTATCTGCTTTAATGGTAGCCGCTTGCGGAAACGAAAAAAAGAATGCGCCCGAAACAACTGCGGCTCCAACAACAGAAGTAACTACAACTGTAACAACTACAACCACTCCTACAACAACGGCTGGAACTTCTGATGCAAAAGAAGTCTCACTTGGAGATACTCAACGTATCGGACGTGAAGATGTGGGCTATATCAATGTTCCTAAAGATTGGATAGTATTCAGCAGCGAAAAATATCCTGATTTATTCCGTTATTCTTCACCAGATAAATACAATATTTTATTACTCAAAAGTTTTAGTAAAGAGCAATTTAAACTGAACGATGGGGAACCCTGGGGAGCAAAAGCAGTTGCGAACCGTATGTATGTTAAATGGAAAGATGACAAACAACAGACTAGTTTAGACGCCGTCAAGACAAAATTTGCTGGAGAAGAAGCTTTCTTATTAAAAGTAACATTTACAGACGGAAAAACTCTATACGATTGGTTCTTCCTAAAAGGAGATCTCGTTTATCGAGTTGCAATCGAAGGGTCAGAAGAAACAATCAACTCATTAAGACCTATTTTACAAAATACATGGAGCTTAGACCCAAAATTTCCTAGACAATACTAAAAGAGACTGATTCGCACATTTTCACAGTTCGAGAAAAATGAACTCTCTATTTAAATTCAATCTAAAGAATGCTAAAATATCCTTGTGACAACAACTTTTAAGGAGAACAGTCATCATGAAAAATAAAATTTTATTAGGTTCTGTAACTGTCCTATCTGCTTTAATGGTAGCGGCTTGCGGGAACGGAGAAAAGAAAGCTACGGAAACAACTGCAGCTCCAACAACAGAAGCGACGACTGCTACACCAACTACTGTCGCACCTACGACAACTGCAGGGGCTTCTGGTGAAGTGAAGAAAATCCCAATCGAAGATACACAACGTATCGGAACTGCCGATAATGGTTATGTCAATGTTCCTAAAGACTGGGTAGAGTTCAAAGATCCAAACAACACCACTGAATTCCAATATGCTTCAAAAGATGCATACAATATTGTTACGCTGAACGCTTTAACTAAAGATAAAGTAGAACTTGGTAGTGGAGAAACCTTTGGTGCTCAGTTAATAGCGAACCGTTTGTATGATTCTTGGAACGGTGCCAAAGAAGTTAAGCAAATGAAAGGTGTTAAAACTAAATTCGCTGGTGAAGAAGGTTTCTTGATTAAACTTCTATTAAAAGACGGCAAATACTTTTTCCAATGGATTTTCCAAAAAGGAGATAAAGTATATACAGTCGGCCTTGAAGGTACAGCAGAAACTATGGATTCCATGCGACCTCTTCTTCAAGACACATGGGGCTTAGATGCAAAAACTCCTGGACAATAATCACTAACATACTAAAAGAGACTGATTCGCACAATCAGTCTCTTTTTTATACTCTCCCTTTTTGATAAGAATGAATTTCTATTTAAACTAACAGTAAAAAATGGTAAACTAACCTTGTGACAACAACTTTTAAGGAGAACAATCATGATGAAAAACAAAATTTTATTAGGTTCTGTGACGCTTCTGTCTGCGTTAATGGTAGCGGCTTGCGGAAACGGAGAAAAGAAAGCTACGGAAACAACTGCAGCACCAACTACGGAAGCAACTACAACTGCACCAACTACAACAGCACCGACAACTACTGCTAGCGCTTCTTCTGAGACGGCTGAAGTTTCACTTGAAGATACTCAACGTATCGGACGTGAAGATACTGGGTATGTCAACGTTCCTAAAGACTGGGTAGAATTCAAAGCTGCCAATGGTGGCGATCAGTATCAATATGCTGCATTAGATGGATATAATATTGTGACATTAAACGTCTTCACTAAGGACAAATACCAACCTGTCGAAGGTGAAACGTGGGGCGCAGAAATGATTGCAAACCGATTATATGGTACATACCAAAAAAATCCTAGCATCGAAAAAATCCAAGGTGCCAAAAGAAAAGTGGTTGGAATGGATGCTTTTCTAGTTCAAATTCTTACAAAAGATGGTAAATATTTCTTCACCTGGGTCTTCCAAAAAGACGACAAAGTGTATTCAACAAGCTTTGAAGGAAATAAAGAAACACTTCAAAAAATGTTTGATTTGATTGAACAAACATGGGGCTTAGATCCAAAAACTCCTGGAAAATAATCAATCGTTAATTACTGAGACTAATCCCTATGATTAGTCTCTTATTTTATACTCTTTTTTGTATTATTTAAATTCCATCTCATTAATGGTAAAATAGACCTATAACAACTGTTAAGGAGAACAATCATGATGAAAAACAAAATTTTATTAGGTTCTGTGACGCTTCTATCTGCGTTAATGATAGCGGCATGCGGAAACGGAGAAAAGAAAGCAACTGAAACAACTGCAGCTCCAACAACAGAAGCAACTACTGCTACACCAACTACAACAGCACCGACAACTACTGCGGGCGCTTCTTCTGAAACAAAAGAAGTATCACTTGCAGATACTAAACGTATCGGACGTGAAGATACTGGTTATGTCAATGTTCCTAAAGACTGGGTAGAGTTCAAAGAAATCGAAGGAAACAACCCACAACAGTATCAATACACAGCAGATGGATACAATGTTGTGACATTAACTGGCTACTCTAAAGACCAAGTAAAACTTGGGAAAAATGACACCTGGGGTGCAGAATTGGTTGCGAACCGTTTATATACTACATACGAAAACAATTCTGAAATCGCTAAAATTCAAGGTACGAAATCCAAAGTGATTGGAATTGATGCTTTTGTCATCCAATCTCTCACAAAAGATGGAAAATATTTCTTTACCTGGATCTTCCCAAAAGGTGATAAAGTATATACAGTAGCCTTTGACGGAGACAAAAACACTCTTCAAAAAATGATTGACTTGATTGAACAATCATGGGGCTTAGACCCAAACACTCCTGGGAAATAATCAATAATTAATTAACTGAGACTAATCACTATGATTAGTCTCTTTTTTTTACACTATCGTTCCACTTTTTCAACCAAAATTCCCTAGTTGCATTTTAATTTATAAGTGATATAATACAAATATAATAAAACCTATTAAGGAGAACAATCATGATGAAAAATAAAATTTTATTAGGTTCTGTAACGCTTCTATCTGCATTAATGGTAGCGGCTTGCG
>CAUVJW010000088.1:0-4726 GCA_963552295.1 uncultured Streptococcus sp.
GAAACAGAAAGTTAAGAAACAGGATGTACAGCGATTGCGTAGGTTAATTCAAGCAGTCGCCGATAAAAATGGCGAAGACGCTAAATTACCGATCAGCTTTTTACCGTTTCGTGGCATTATAATGGCCATTAGTCTCGCAGGGTTAGCATACGGAGTTGTGGCTACGTTTATTGTCACAATATCTACAATATTCTTTACAGAGCTTACGATGCAGCAGCCGGGGAAAGGGTATCAAGATAGCCTTTTCGGCAATATGATGCTCGACTGGGTTATCATGTTTGCCTTTATAGCCTTTGTTCTCTATTGTTGCTACAAATCTGTTTACTGGGAATGGAACAAGCTGGTTGTTCGGGGAAATAAAGAAGTGGCGACGTGGAAAGTTACACCAAGAGAAGCCAGCCGCGAAGCTGTTGAAGTACTAGAGGCGTATTTATGCGAACATACAACGATGACTGAGGAGAGTTCTTCCAAGGTTGAGGAAAAAGCGCATCAAGATGATTAAGGGAATCATACGGAATGACGGTTTAAAAAGAATTTTTGGGGATAAAAGATACAACCTTTGAACGTCAGGAGGAATGACAATGAAAAAGAAACACAGAGTAAAGGAAAGAAACGTTTCGCAACTGCGCCAGTTGATTGGAGCAGTTGCCCTGCAAAATGGGGAAGAAGGCACGCTGCCGATGAGCTTGTCCCCGCTACGCATGATGATTACAATCCTTAGTGTCGCTGCAGTGGTGTGCGCAGTGGTGGTGTTTGGACGCGCGTTTATAGTCGAATCGGACTTCTTTTCAGCGCTCGAATTGGTGTTTTCGATGGGGGATTCAGAGGTTCTTTCACAAGTCAGCAGGGTCCTCTTCGGCTTGGCGCTTCACTTCGCCATCATGTTTGCCGCCCTAGCTGTTGTTCTCTACTGCTGCCACAGATCCGTTCGTTGGGAATGGAAAAAGCTCGTGGCTCGTGGAAATGAAGAAGTGGCAACATGGAAATCCTCTCCAAAAGAAGCCAGCCGCGAATCCGTTGAAGCGCTAGAGGCGTATTTACAGGAACATGCAACGCTTGGCAAACCTTCCTGGGTGAAGGAAACAGTACAAGCTGCCGCTACGGGTGTCGGGGCTGCGATGGAGAAACTGAGCAAAGAACACGAAGTAGCAAAACGCCTAACCAGCGTCGAAGCTTCACGAGTTCGCGCCTTAAGAAGGCTATTGAAGCTTGTCTTGAAGATAAACGGACGAGGAGCACAGCTTCCAAAAAGCTCTTATTGGCTACGCATCTACGTCCTGATTACGGTCGCAATTGCTGGCATCGTCATCGGACTAGTATCTGGATTCTTTACGTATTTGAAACTTTTCATCGCCTGTCTAGTGACGTTGCAATTGAACGTCGCGTTTGGATATCTTGCCTTCATTTGGCCATTTGTCGTTATCTGGTGCATACCGATTGCCGCCTTCGTTGCAGTCTTCAATTGGCACCGCAGAGAAACGTTTAAGGAATGGAAAGAACTATTGGCACTGGCAGACCACGAAGTCGAAGAGTGGAGTCAAACCACAGCCGCACCAGATGAAGTAGCAGAGTTACAAAAATTTTTGAAAAAAGCACATAAGTACTATTAGGAGGACATTATGAACTATAAAAAAACGATTTGGCAGTCTCAAACGACAAGACTGCGTGAACTCATTCGCATTGTAAACCGTAGAAGTAAACAACCGCGCGTCCTGCCGAGAGATAATCGTCAGGTTCGCCTCTTTTGTATGCTCTTCTTTGGCATTATCACGCTCTACACGATTATGACGACAGGATTCCTGGCGGCCATCCTCGGCTCAATCTATATGCTCTTTTCAAGGAAATCCTCACCAGTCATGGACCGAATGTTACCGTACTGGTGGATGCCGATTTTATGGGTGGCATTGATTGCGATTTTCATCCTCATTCTCTGGCTGGCGCGTCGTTCCCTTGTAAAAGAAACACTATTCTTACTCGAACACGCGAAAGACGAAATCGCGCGCCAATATGAAGAAGGCAATGGCGTTGTTTCACAAGAAGTCATCAATTTAGAAAATTACGTCGACGACTTACAACGAAATTATCGTTTTTAAGGAGTGAAGAATATGTATATTTTTGTAGCACCCAGAAGAATAGTATTAAAAGAAAAAGAGGTACAAGACTTTCGAGCAGTCGCAGAACGCTTAGTGGACGAAAGTGGGATTGAAGCAGAATTTCCCCTTGTGACGGAACGTTCTCCATTGTTGAAAGTACTCATCTGGATATTAGGACTTTTCTCGGCTTTGATGCTAGGCGGAATGGGGTATTTGTTGTTTGTTAGTGGAAGAAATGTTGACGATCCGCTTCTCATCCTTGGTATTATGTTTTTCGCATGTTTGGTGGGGCTCATCTTTTGGCTGGTGGGTGTCCTTTTTGTAGCCCTATTATACCGTCGTGAACAAGATAAACGTTGGGCGGAAATGGGAGAGCTGTTGGATATTGTTGACGAAGCAACGATTGTTTTACATGAGCAAAATCGGAAAGACTTAGCCGTAGACATCAAGCGTGCGGAAACATTAGTGAGGAAATATAGACGCTACGGCCTCTAAATGCATATCTATCATTAAGGAGAGAAAACCATGGATTTACAAAGAATTCGATACAGAAAAAATGAAGCACAAGAGTTTCGCGCATTGACCGAACGCCTTGTCGGAGAGAGCGGTCTAGACATCGAGCTGCCGTATGAAAGTCCGGGAGTGCAGCACCTCATGAAGTATTTTTACGTCCTCGTGGGCATTCTCGTGCTTCTTACGATTGGACTCGTAGCATTTATTTTCTATGTCAACGGTGGGAAATCAGAGAACTTTATGATTACCCTCAGTAACGAAGAAATGCTCGTGTTCTTCCCGCTCGTAATCGTGTGGATGTTCGGGTTATTCTTTGCAAAGGCGTTAGACGCACGCAACCAGCTCTTCATCCAAAAAGACATCCGCGCACTCTTGCCGGTTGCCCAAGAAGCACTCGAGGCACTTAGCGGAAACGAGAACGACTACGTCAAACGCGCTAAGCTCCTCGTTAAAAAATACAAAACATACGGGTTATAAAATAAAAGGATTTGAAAACAGTGGGAGTAAGAATGAAGAAGAAAGTCACACAAGAAACAGCCAATCGACTCCGAGAATTATTGGAAAAGGTGACTTCAGAAAGAGAAGATGTAGCATCTTTGCCGAAAAATCATCAAATAGCGCGAATACTACTGCCACTATTCGCTCTTTGTTTCGCAGGTGTCTATTTACAAAACGCGCACGCTTTTTCGATTATAGGGAGTGCATTTGCAACTATTTTTGAGGTTGGTGTTTGGGAAACGTTCGAATTCGTGGTAACCGTCACGAGCTTCCATTTCTTGACATGGAGTGTTCCTTTTATCGTTCTAGGATTTGTCTTTTTCTGGAGACGTTATTCCTTCAAGAAGGAATTCAATGCTTTGGTGGAACGAGCAAAGGAAGAGATTACTCTCGGGAAAAAGAAACCACTCGAGACAAATCGCACCCTTGTAAAAGGGCTAGAAGGCTTTCTAAAATCATTGCAAACGGAATATCAATTTGAACAAAAAATAAGGTAAGAATGTAAAGAGGTTAGGAACATGATTTATAAAACACTATTATTCGACCTGGATTCAACGCTCTGGGACTTCCATTCGGCGGAGAATTACGCGCTGACAAAGCTCTTGGAACAGCAAGGCGTGGAGGATGTCGAGGCGTATATCGACGTCTACGTGCCGATGAATCGTGCCATGTGGCGTTCGTTGGAAAAGGACGAAATCACGCGTGAGGAACTCGTCGAAACGCGCTTTGCCAAGTTATTCGACCACTTCGGTTTTGAAAAAGACGGGAAGGAACTCGCGGCAGATTACGAGGTCCTACTCTCGACGCAAGGGCAAACGTACGAAGGAGCGGAGGAGTTGCTTCAAGCGTTACAGGACGCTGGATATGACTTATACGCTGCCACAAACGGCATCACGACGATTCAAAAAGGGCGCCTGTCAAACTCGCCGATTGCCAAATACTTCAAGAAGGTCTTTATCTCGGAAGAAGTCGGGGCACAAAAGCCAAGTGAAGCCTTCTTTGAACGAGTAGCTGGTGCGATTCCAGACTACGACAAGGACAAAGCCGTCATCATCGGCGACTCACTGACAGCGGATATACAAGGCGGGATCAACGCCGGCATTGACACGATTTGGATGAACCTCGCGGCAAAAGAAAACAAAACCGCGATTAAGCCAACCGTGGAAGTACGCAGCTACGCGGAATTATTAGAATTTTTAGTGTAAAATGAACCGACTGCAGGGAGGACTTGCGGTCGTTTTTTTATGCAAAAAAGTTGAGGTTCGCATGCTTTGCGGGTAGACTACTTAAAAGGGCAAAGACCCAACCAAAAATGAAAGTTGGACATGAATGAAAAAAGTATTAATGGGAATCAGCGTGGCGCTCCTTTTAGCAGCGTGTGGAACGACGACAACGAACCAGGCGACGACCGCGCAGACGTCACAAACGACACAAGCGCCACATGTCGAAGTGAAGACGGACGGCACGTATACCGTAAAAGAATATGATTTTGATAGTAATGGCAAGGATATCTACGCCCGTGCCTTTGTTCCAGACGTAGAAGGACGTGTGCCACTCGTGATTTTTAGCCACGGACTTGGCGCCAACGTCGAACACGAGGAAGAAGTACAGAAGACATTGGC
>CAUVJW010000089.1:0-4690 GCA_963552295.1 uncultured Streptococcus sp.
TTCCTTAGAATTCTTATCGTCCTTATCTACCTCCTGGTCTACCGCCTTGGCCAGGTTGTCCGCCACCAGGGCCACCTTGTCCTGGTCCGCCACCGATATTCGCTGCTTGTTTAGAAGCGGTTGCTGTTGTTGAGTTTGAACCGACTTTAATCGTATATTTTTCGCCCTCTTTAATCTCTGGGCTACTAATTAATACCGTTGAAAATGCCTTAGAAGCTTTTAGACTTGCGACTGTTTTACCAGAAGAGTCGACCACTTCAACGGTTGTTCCAGCCGTTCCTTGAACACTTGCCATTAGGAAAGCTTGGCTAGAGTCGCTACCAAATCCCATTGTCATTTCTCCATTATCGACAAAGAGTACTGTACCTCCGTTTAGTTTTCCAGTGTCGTCATAGTCAAGAGCTGCGTTGGCGCCACTTGTTGGACCATTGACAACGACTGTTCCGCCGTTAATCTCGATAGAACCATTGGCATCAAGTCCGTCCCCTTCAGCATCAACGGTTAATGTTCCGCCGTCGATGACAATCTTCACTTCGCCAGCTTGATCCAAATTTTTCACATTTGCGGCTTCGGCTTTTACGGTCTTCGTTTGTTGTCCTGGGCCTTGTCCTTCAGACGATTCTAACGTCCAGTCTTTTGCATTCAATCCATCATCAGAAGATTTCACTGTGACAGTCCCCCCGACTTGATGAATCAATCGAGCCTCAAGACCTTCTTCACTCTTTTGTACATCGATAGTTGCACCTTCGTCGATGAGCATTGTATTCGAAGCGTTGATACCATCATCTCCTGCATTGACAGTGATGGTCGTATTGGTTAAGTATATATTTCCTAACAATACATCATCTTCATTGTCTGAGTGAATACCATCTTCATCGGCTGACAAGTTCAATGTCGCGCCCGACACGTTCACGAAGTCGTTGGCTGCTACACCGTGTTTTTTCGCGGTTGTTGTAACTGTCGCATCCACGATACGAATGCCGTCTTTTGACTTAATCGCATTGCTTGCTGCACCTGTTACCGTTAATGAACCTTTACCGTTAATCGTCAAGTCGCTATCGGAGTAAATCGCTCCTTTAACCGTTGATGTTGATTCATCGGCCACTTCATTTTTCGTTCCATCGGCTATTGTTAAAATTACTTTTTTCGCCGAATCGACTAGTAATGGAGCTTCCGTATTCTTCAAAGTCGCATTTTTAAAGACGATTTGTACTTCATCTTGCTTGCCTGCTGCGACTTTCAATTGAACTTTTGAAGCCGTTCCTTCGACGATATACGTTCCAGCTTTTGTAATTTCTACCGTACTTCCATTGACCGTTACGCCATCCCCTGACACAGTAGCCGTCGTTCCTTGAAGCGAAATTTTTGAAGCCTTACTTTCGTCGTAAGTCGCTGTTAAGTCGCTTGCTTCAAAATAAGAAGCCGTCTGCGTAGTTGTAGTTGTAGATGTCTTTGTTGTTTGAGTGTTTGCTTCGGCTTGGCTTAATACACTTTGCGATCCGCAAGCGGCCAACCCTAGTGAGATAAATAATGTTGTCGTCAATAACCATTGTCTTTTCTTTTCCATCTCGTTCTCCTCGATTCCTTTTCTTGATGGTTTTAGTATATGTAGCGAACTTAAAATGAACTTAAAACAAAAATGACCCATGGACATTTTATCCATGAGTCATTTCGTTATTTCGTTTGTTCTGTCATTCCGCGTTTTAGTGCAACTTCTTTACTCTTAGAGAACGATGCGTGATCTCCGTCTTCTGTTAAGAAACCACTTTGAACAAGACCTGTAAAGAAGTAGTTGTTACTTTCTTTAAGTTTTGAAAACTTATATTTCGTTAAGTCGATTTCAACTGATGAGATAAGTTTGCCATCTTTTTCTGTCAGTGAAGTCACAACTCCATCAATTCCTTTAATCTCTTCAAAGAGTTTTTCGTTATCCTTACGAGCCTCAGTGTGTTCAGCAGGTTCATTCGTTTCGAGCTTAATCTTTGTCACGGTATCAGTCTTTTTATCATACGTATAAACTAAAGTTACGTCCGTTTTACCTGATTTTTGAGTGAAAGTCGCAGTCTCTTGTGAGCTACAACCCACTAATAGAAATAGGAAGCTAATCCCTAAAATAATTTGAAAGAATTTTTTCATTGGTCCCCTCGCTTATTGAGCTTTCTTTTGGAATAATTTTTGGTAGTAGAAGTACACTGTTGCTGCTGATGCTGCAAATGCTACTAAGTAGAAGAAGATTGCAATTTTTGATCCTGTTTGTAATCCATCTACGAATGATTGTGCAGTTCGGCTCGCTGCCGATGGGTTTGTAAATGCTTCAGAAAGAAATGCATTTACTGCTGAATTTGATTTTCCACTGAAGAAATCAGATAATTTTCCAAGAGCATCTAAGAATCCGCCACCTAAGATGTTTCCTAAGAAGACAGATACTACCATTGCTAATGAAGCTACATTCACGTTAGTCCATAAGTTTTTGCTTTCTTTATGAGCTTGGTATAAGAAATATCCAGTAAATACAGCACCTACTAATGCAAAGAAGAATGATAAACCAAAGTATAAACTTAAGTTCTGCACTTTATTAGAAAGGTCCCTATACGCTGCTTGTAAACTTGTAATATTCATTCCGCCGTTTGAACCAAACGCAAAACTTAGTCCGTTTAACAATACTAACAGTGTGAAGATTGCAAGAGCGATAGATACACCGAAGAAGATTTTTTCGAATAAATTATTTTTATTATAGCTTTCAACTTTATCAACAGCTTTATCTGCTGCTTCATTTAATTTTGCTTTATTTTCTTCTGTAAATACTTTGCTTGCTGCTTCTCCGATTTTTTCTTTTGCAACACCAGCAACTTCTTTTGCTTTTTCAGCAGCCTCTTCTGCCTTTTCTTTTACGTCTTCAACAACTTCTTTGAAGTCGCCATCTGCTTCAGGAGCTTTTGCTTCTTTCGCTTCTTCAACAACTGTTTCTGCTACTTCTTTCACTTCTTCAGCTGTTTCTTTTGCTACTTCAACTACTTCGTCTTTTACTTCTGTAGCTTTTTCAGCAACTGATTCAACATTTTTGTTCTCGTTTTGATCCATCGTGACACCTCATTTTTTATTTTATTTCCTTTAGTCAGTTTATCACAATCACGCGTTTTCTTCTAGTTTTCAACAATTGAAAATAGAAAATTATATGAACTTTTCCCTTAAGGAAATAAAAATAAGAGCTAGACCGTAGCCTAGCTCCTGTAAGTTAAGTTTTATTTTAGGTCCGTACCATCCGCTAATGTGATTGTATATCCGTTAAAGTTGATTGTACCTTTGTTTTCTAATGATGTGATTGTGACATTCCCTGTCAATGTCCATGTCGCCCCCTCTTCTACTGTGATTACTGCGTTATTGTCCACGGCAGTCCCTCCTTCAGCATTTTCTACGATATTGATGGTGCCTGTGAAGTTAGTTCCTTTGCCCATTGTGAAATTCAATGTAGATACGGTATCCACCTCAATCGCTCCAGTTAATGTTTGGTTCGTCGTTGTTAAATCAACTTGACCACCATTGGCACCGGCTGTACCCCAGCCACGTGTCGCATCATTTCCTAAGATGGCTAATAATCTGCCAGATGAATCTTGATTTGTGATCGTTACGTCTTCTAAAGTGATGACGCTATGTGTGTTCGTTACGTAGATTTGGTCTCCGTTACGTCCTGTTAAAGTGCCGCCTTTCATTGTGAAAGTAGATGTTCCACTTTCAGCATCTCCTGACATTGATTGGTAAATCATCACGTTGTGTACGTTGTTGTCTGAAGAGCTACCTTCTGTTGAACTCATATTCCCTGTTACGTTTGTATTTTCTAATGTGATAGAGTTTTGACCCTCGATAACAAGTGCTTCTGAGTTTTCAGCGTTCAATGTTGCATTTTTAACAGTGATATTCGCTGTAGAGTATACGGCTGGTGAATTGTATCCTGTAGAAGTGTATGTTCCTTTGTCTACAACTACCGTACCGCCACCACGGTCTGTACGAATCGCTGCTGATGAATTTCCTGCGGTGTTTACCGTCAAGTTAGTTGCGTTCATCGCAGCGCCACCTGTCGTTTGGATACCACCTGAGTTATCTTTTGTTGTTGTGATTGTTGTGTCTGATACATTGACGGTCGTTCCTGAGCCGTAACTGAACACCCCGTTCCCGTTCTGTGCAGTTGTATTGACGGTTGAGTTTGTGAGTGTTACCGTTGCTCCATCCGTTGCTAAGAATCCTGCGTTCATTCCGTAGAAGTCTCCATTTTCTGTATTCGATGTCGCTCCGGCTGTTTTGTTAATCGTTACGCCGTCTAATGTGACAGTTGCTCCTGTTACACGGAGTGCATTTTCATCATCTCCGGTAGATTCATAAGTTTCTCCGGTTACTGTTGCATCTGTTGTTAAATTTGTTGCTGCCTCACCTTGTGTCACTTGGTCGCTCCCGCCAAATCCTTCTCCTCCAGGTTTAGCTGGGGGACTCTGTTGAGCTTGGACTTGAGAAGTCGCCTCAGCTTGTGTTTGTGTTTGTGTGTTTTGGCATGCAACTAAAGTAGTTGCAATAGTAATCGTGGATAATAGAACAATCATTCTGTTTCTTTTCATTTTGGTCCCCCTCGCTTCCTATCAACTATTTGTTGATGGTTTAATCATAACGAGCTTACTTAAAATGAACTTAAAACAAAAAA
>CAUVJW010000090.1:0-4653 GCA_963552295.1 uncultured Streptococcus sp.
GTTTCTACTTTCTTCGCAAATAGCGGTTCCGCATTTCCTGTCGCATAGTCAATTTTCGCATTTGGCGAAGTGTTATCAAGCGTTACGTGAGTCACGCCATCTTTATCGATGTTCTCTTGTTTTGTTCCAAATGAAATCTTCATCAGAGTTCCATCGCTTTTAATTCCAGCATACTGCAACTCAATTTTTCGAGGAATGAGTTCATCCCCTTCGTAAATTGGCGTTACTTTATAATCCAACCAATCATTTGGATGAGCATTAATCCAATCCGCAAGATTATTCTCGTAGAAAAGCATCGCGGTTTGGTTTGCCGAATCCTTATCGGACAAACTACCTGTATTTAACAGGGCTGTCATTGGTGTTAAATTCCGTAACTCGTTATCGAGTCCACTGAATTGATAACCTACTAAATGCCCGCGATTCATCAACCACGCTTCTTTACCACTTCCGGAGTCATCAATCGGCATCTTATAGTTATGCCAACCAACTGGATCTACACTGATTTTCGGTTCTCTTTTCGCTTTCGGTTTATCTTTGATATTCAGTTGAATATGAGCCGATGTCGAACGCTCTAATTTATCAAGGTCTCCCAAAACCAATTGCTTTTCCTTCTTAAACGGAAGTAACGAATCTGGCAACTTCGCAGGTGCCACTGTCGTCGTTTCAACCGTTGTAACCTTCGCTACTGTCTCTGTTGTCGCTTTCGACTCTTTCTTATGTCCCCCACATGCAGCCAAAGAAACGCAAGCGACTACTAACAAACCCAATTTCCAATTCGATTGAATCTTCACCCTAATTCCCCCTAGTTTACTTTGTTAAAAAACACACTAACTAGATTTAGTATAGTCCTCCTACAACCTGAATACAATAGAGTTTTTATTTAATTTTCGTCTTTTCGAGTGAAAAAACCGTATAGGATATATCGCTAACAAAATAGACCTGGCATTTCTGCCAGGTCTATAAAACTGCGTTATATTTTAATCGCACAGATTTATTGAGTAAAAACACGCCTCTCTGTACAGTTTATTCCTTGATTGAATACCACTGATTTGCCCATTCTAGCACCGGCAATTCCCGGTTTGCTAAGAGTACGCCCCACGGTTTCGCCGCGCATCGTTTGTACTCTTCGAAAGCTTCTTCATAAGTGAGTTTTAAGGTCGACAGCTCGAATTCCTCTAATTCTTTGGACGTCATCTCGGTTTTCCCAAAACTTGTCACGAGGCAGAGGAAATAGTGGTTCACATTATGACGGTGAATCTGATTGTAGTAATCGCTCACCGTGCCAATCTTGCACAGCACCTCCACGCTAGCGCCAAGCTCTTCCTTCAGCTCCCGATGAATCGCCTCTTCGGGGGTCTCGCCAACTTCGACGCCACCGCCAGCTGTTTCGATAAAAGCTCCGTTGCCGAATATATCGTCTCTAACGACACGGACAAAGTAGAAAAATCCTTCCTCGTCCACAACGATGGCCCGAGCAACATGCCGATCATGCGTAATCTCTGTCTTCTCCCACTGCGTATCTTCTAATGTTAATGCTAATTCCTTCACTGCCAAACTCTCTTTCTACAGTATTTCTCTACGTAAATATCATTAATAACACAAATAGTACAAGTAATCCAACACCTAAGGTTAACGCAATCTTGCCAACACGAATCGCATCTGCGTCCGTTTGACTTCCTACCTTCTTACGAGCTTCAAAATCATTGATAAGCCCAAACTTCTTTTTGAATACGATGAGATATCCGAAAACTGAAAATGTGAGTCCTAGTGCGAGTAGGATTAATTTTAAAATAAGCATGACTATCACCACCAAACTAGTATGATTTAAGCTTTGATTTTCTTCAACAGTTCTTTGATACTCTTTTCAATCTCTGAAACATCAACAAAGAAGATATGGATTTTTGTATCCTCATCTCTAAATTCAATTATTCTATTCTCTAATTCGTTTACTCTTGGATATAACACCCAAACTTCATTCGCATTATATTTTTTCGAATATGCATACATTTGATACATATCCCCCTGAGATATACCATAGTTTTCTTGTGGAGAATTATATAATCGTTTCCACTTGGTATCCATAATAATGGTATTTCCATTTTCATCCTCAATAACTATATCCGGCCTTAGCGAAAATATATTGCGATTATCTTCTTTCAGTAAATATCTACCCGTATCTTGAGTAGATACTGAATAGTCTTCTCTTTCGAAAATATCTACTATATGCATTGATACAAATGATTCGTATACTTTTTCCATCGGGAATAATAAAGCACGTGCCTTATTATCTCCAGAAAAGGTCGAAAAACTCTTATTCATCAAGAATACTTTGCTCCAAGCCAGAATTTCTTCATAATCCTTTGTAGTTCGGTCTATCTGAACTTTGTCAAAATCACTTGCATAATTCCATGAGGGATTAACCAACTCAAAATAGATTAATTGTTGTCGAATGGATTTTAAGTTGTTAGAACTCGTACTGATTTTCTGTAATTTTAACAACGTCGATTTAATCAATCGATTCTCAGGTCTATTTAAATTAAATTCATCATATGCAAGACTAAATCTTTCTGCATGACCGATATTTTCTTTAAGATGTCGATTGATCAATAATTTCCCTTTAAAAACATTCAGCGTATCTTCTTGAGAAACATATGCAGATTTTAGACCTCTGCGAGTAAGTAAAGATAATTGATACAGATACATATTAATAAAAATCTCATATAGATTTATACTCTCTGTTCTTAAATTTGCAGAGCTAAATACTTTCCCAGGAAAATCTTTCATAGACCTTAACATATCTATAAATACTTCTTCTGTAGTTTTCCCAGTATCGTTCTTACTAAAATCTACTTTGGGAAGAATCTGAATCTGATATCCACTTTCCAGCTGTATAAGCCCTACGAAGTTCTTTGCTTGGATTACATTCCCTAGTCCTTTAATTGTTCTAGCTCTAAGAAAATCTAGAGGATTCCCTTCATCATCTGTATTCTCTTGATTTCGAATAAAGGCATCAAGTTCCTTAAAATATTTTTCTTCTAAGTAGCGAACATTATCTTCTGTTTCGGCATAACTTTCATTTGATGTGATAAATTCGAATTCTTTCATTGATAGTAATTTATCATTCATACAATCACCTGATTAGTTCTCTTGTTGAGGCAAAAGAATTCCTTGATAACTTTCAATCTTCCACAAAGCATCCTCATTCAATGAATACAAAGCTGTGCTTTCTAATCTAATAGACTCTCCAAATAATGCTTTTGGGGAAATATTTGCTTTCTTAATAAATTGAAATTGCTCATCTTTTTTATGATTATCTCCTAGTACAAGACGAATTTTTTCATAATCATCGTAGAAATACTCTTGTAAAAGAGGAATGATTGAATTTCTAAAGATAGCTGCTAGTCGCCCAATTGAGTTTGAATTGTCATTTTTCAGAGAGGTAAAAAAGGCATGTCCAATTGTATGTTCTCTATCAAATAGAAATTCAATTCTTCGATTCATAATATCTAAGACATTACCAATATTAACTTCTTTCCCATTTTGACGGATTACAACATCTTCAATGGTTCTGCAATCCGGCATCATTTCTATGAAGTTGAATCTTCTACGCAATGCTGTATCCATCAACGCAATAGATCTATCTGCAGTATTCATTGTTCCTAGAATATAAACATTGTTTGGAACTCCGAAATCTTGCTTAGAATAAGGTAAGGACGCAGTCAATTCCTCTTCTTCACCCTTTCTTTTTGTCTCCTCAATCAAAGTGATTAACTCGCCAAATATTTTAGAAATATTTCCTCGATTAATTTCATCAATAATAAAGACACAACGTTTATCAGGTTGAGAGTTCTCATCACAGAATTTCTTAAACACTCCAGGGACTATTTCATATTCTATTGATTTCGTTTCTTCTTCGCCTGACATTACAGGTCTAATCCCTTCAATAAACTCTTCATAACCATACGATTGATGGAAGGTTGTAAAGGCAATTCTTCCCATTTTTTTAAAATTATTAAAATTTTTTAACACTTCTTCGTAAGATTGTTTTTCCACCGCATCAATGGAAACATCCTCACAGATTGCAACTGAATAGTAAGCAGTATTGTATGTTTTCCCTGTTCCAGGAGGACCATATAATATAGTGTTTTTCGCAATATCATTTCCTGATTGATTCGCATTATATGTCGTTTCTGATTCTTCATTTATCATCAAACTGCCCTCTCTTTCTTTAATTCTATTTTCTCTAACTTCTAAAATATGTTCATAGTACGGTATTAATTCGGCAATTGCTTGTACAGTTTGCATTAGAATATCTGAGGTGTTCTGTTCTTTATAAGGTCCAGTTATTTCCTTAATAATCTGAACTTTTTCTAATTGGTCAAGTTCCTTACGTACTTCCTCTGAATCAATACCAAATTTTTTGAATGTTTCCGTTTGTCTAGACTTCACACTTGCTTGATAATACAAGTTGCTAGTTTTTTTGATAGGAATATCTAGAATACTATTGTGAATTTTATAAACTTCTTTTTCAGAAAAAATAGAATCATTTTTACACTGCGAATCTTTTGCTTCAACTCTGACAGATAAAGTTACACCCTTTTGCTTGTTATATTCTGGATATGCATTCATTGAAATAGAAATACTATGCGCTAA
>CAUVJW010000091.1:0-4614 GCA_963552295.1 uncultured Streptococcus sp.
TAACGACAAATTCTGTTTCCTTTAATAAATCTATTCTTTTATTTTATGGTTTTATGCCATTTGAGTCAAGTTTGTGCGCTACTTTTAGTCTACAAACTTAAATTTTTCTTCTCTTCTTAATAAATCGAAAACGTAAATAAAATTGCGTAAAGAATACTCCAAAAATCGGATAGAAAACAATTCCTACTAAACCAATTAATTCACGCATGCCCATTGCAGAAGAAATACCAATCACAATCCCAGAGACCACCATTGTTAACATGAGAACAGATAAATCATCTTGAAGACGTGTGTTGCTATCTACAAGAGAGGCAAAATGACTATTTTGCGTATTCGCGCTTTGAATCACTCCTACAAGTTGGAAGCCTAAAAGCATCATAAGTAACGCGTTTACGATAAAGTTCCAATAATACGGCTGCGAGAATAACGCCACTACAAAGCTCACGACTGCCAGTTGCAATAATAAACTCATATATTGACTTGTTCGAATGACCGTACGACTTACTAAATAGCGATGCCCACTAGGTTGATTTCCAACAAGCATCTTCAATACGCCATCGAGATAAGTCCGACGATGTGCGTGAGGCTTATGCAACATTGGTACATCGACAAATAAGGCAAATAAACGATAAATACGTTGTTGTCTTTCTAATTCCATTTCAATCATTTTATCAAATTGGTACACAAATGCTGCTTTTCCATAATATTGTTCGACAAAGATACTTAGAAGTACTGGAATAACTAATAATACAATTGACCAACCTTCAGAAATCCATAAAAACATTCCAAAGAAGTTCGCTACTGCAATCATGTAAATACCGAGTTTTTCCATCCATGTAAAATGAAGGACTCCACGGTAAGCGTATTTCGTACAACGGAATAATAGGTCTTTAAAGAACACTTGTAATAGGAATAATTTAACGAACATACTTAAATTCGTTCCAAAGGCTTGTGCCACAATTGGAAAAATGATTCCTGTCGAAGCCAACATCACAAGTATCGGAAGTATCCAACTTCGACGAATGGCTTTTTGTAAATACGCCTTAAAGTCTTGTCCTACTACGGATAAAAAGATTCCATCAGCTGGTTCGAGTAATGTTGCTACCCCACCAAAGAATGGAATACTCGCTAGTAAAGCTCCAAGCAATCCTAACAATGATAATTCCAACACACGAATCGATTGAATCCAACTCGAATATTGCACCATGATAAAGCCAAATAAGAAAAATAAAACAATCAAGAAATGGTCATTCAGTACATAACGCATATACTTCATGCTTTTCTTTTGATATTTTCTTACTCGAGTCTCAAAAAGCTCTGCACTATTCATTGGCATCGTCCCCTGTCGTTAATGCAAAGTAAATTTCCTCTAGAGAAGTCTCTTCAATATTCGAAGTGGCACGTAAGCCTTCGATATCGCCTTGAGCAATCACTTTTCCTTCGTGTAATACGATGAAACGATCGCAATACTTCTCAGCAGTATCTAATACGTGAGTTGACATTAAAATCGCTGCACCCTTTTCCTTCTTCTCTTTCAAGACTTGAAGCAAGGTACGTATCCCTAGTGGATCAAGTCCTAAAAATGGTTCATCGACCACATAGACGGGCACGTCTAGCATTAATGCGCAGACGATGAGTACTTTTTGCTTCATCCCTTTTGAAAAATACGCTGGGAACCAATCCAATTGCTTCGTTAAGCGGAAAGCTTCCACAAGCTCCATTGCATGAGCCATTGTCTCTTCGTTCATTTGATTATACGAACGAGCCACAAATTCAATATGCTCTCTAAACGTCAATTCTTCGTAAAGAACTGGACTTTCTGGAATGACCGCAATCGACTGACGGTAGCCCCGTTGGTTTTCGAGAATACTTAGTTTCTCTACTTCCACTCTTCCGCTAAAAGGGGTAAGTTGCCCAATAATCGTTTTAATTGTCGTACTCTTACCGGCACCATTCAAACCGATTAGGCCGCAAATCTCGCCTGGATTTACATCAAAAGTGATGTCCGTAATGACAGGAACTTTTGTATATCCTGCAGTTACATTGTTTAATTGTAGTGACATATAGATTCTCCTATCTAACTATTCTCCTCATTATACCATAAAGCAAAAAAAGTGTGAAAGGACGCAGGATTAGGCGCCCTTTCACACTCCTATTCATTTATATTATTTTGCAAGATTTCTCTTTATTCGTTCTTCATCAATTCGTCCTAATACTTTATCTGAAAATTCAACTAAATTTTCATCCACAAATACTGACCGGCCTCTTCCCGCCCCTAAACGCGAAAAGAACTTAGTCATTGGAATCGCTAAGTATAAGTACATAACAATTTGAGAAATGAAAAATGTCAAAGTCAAAATAATCACTGATGTTAAATAGGAGCGAATATGAAATTTTCTAAATAGAATGAGCATCTCATCTTTTCTTGCATAATCGGCTTCAGTTAATGATTGTTTCAATACAAAATAGTTTTCGATATCGAACAATACAGAAATGATCGCAATCAAAATCCCGTATGCTAGCACAGAAATCACTCGATTCTCAAAACTAAATAAGAATTTTGTAAATAACGGGATAAGACAGATTCCCAAATGCGCTAATAGATCAATCGACAAAATCGAGAAAGAAATTCGTTTTGAGCGTCCAAAGAACTGCGAACGTTCAAACCAAAAATTTGCAATCACGACAAAACTTTGCGCAAATAAAAAGATTTCCTTTGCAAACTGCCACATACCCTCCATCGATGTTGGCGTATTGATTTCTAATACTAAAACGGTTATCGCAATGGCAATAATCGCATCGCTTAATGCATCTAATTTCCCCTTCATAAAGACTCCTCTCTTTCATTCTGACATTTTAGGATATGTTCTTCTAAAAAGCAACGACAACAACTGCTACGAGTCTTTCATTTTACAGCTTTTTTTGATACCATAGAGGTACGAACTCAAGGAGGAAACACCATGACAGATTGCATTTTTGATAAAATTATTAATAAAGAAATTCCAGCACATATCGTGTATGAAGATGACGTAGTACTTGCGTTCCTTGACATTTCGCAAGTAACACCAGGGCATACGCTTGTCGTTCCAAAAAAACACGTGGCTAACATCTTCGAATACGATGAAGACTTAGCAAGCGCGGTATTTGCACGTATCCCTAAAATCGCACGTGCCGTTCAAGCATCCAACCCAGAAATTAAAGGATTAAACATTTTAAGTAATAACGGGGAGTTGGCCTACCAAAGCGTCTTCCATTCTCACATCCACTTAATCCCACGCTATACAAATGAAGATGGCTTTGGATTAAAATGGCACCCGACTAACCCAAGTTCAGAAGTATTAGCAGAAATCGCGCAGTCAATTCGCGAACAAATGGAGGCATAATCAATGAGTAAATTTCTAAAAGGTTTTATTTTCGGTAGTGTTATCGGAGGCGCCGCTGCCCTACTAAACAATCCAAGAAGCGGAAAGGAAAACCGCGAAATTCTGTCTAAACAAATTCAAGAAGTGACACAGGACGTGACAGTAATCAATACCGGTAAAGCCACTCTTGAAAGAGGCATTAAAGAACTCCAAGAAGTGATTGTTCCACAAACAATGGAAGTTGTGAATTCTATTCAAGAAGAAGTTACAAGATTCCAACTGGAAAATAAACCACGCTTCAGACGGATTCAAGATAAAATTCAAGCATTGCAAACACACCTTAAAGAAATGAAATAGAGGGTTTGCCCTATGATTAAATTATTTGCATCGGATATGGACGGTACTCTCCTCACGAACCACGTAGAGGTACATAAAAACAACATTCAAGCGATCCGAAAACTCCAAAAACAAGGGAAGCACTTCATCGTTTGTACTGGACGCGATTATCTTCAAGCCAATTTAGCGCTCGAACAAGCAGAATTGCATCTTCCTGTCATCGCCATGAATGGGGCACAAATTTTCGATAAGAACCACGACATTATTTGGGAAGTAACGATTCCACACGATACCGTCTATACTCTATTAGACTACTTCGATTCGATTGACTTGGACTGGCAGCTCGTGACTTCTGAAGGAAACTTTAGAAAAAACTATGCTCTCTTTATCAACAAAGTGATCGAGCGAAAAAAGGCGGAAAGAAATAATCTATCGCCTGAACAATTGAAAGAGGAAATCAGACAGCTAAAAACCCTTCTAGAGGCAACCGATGTGACTACTGCCGAAGAAGTGCTATCGATTCCAGATATTAAAGTGTTCAAAATTATCGTTTCTCACGATGACGGGCCAGCCTTTTTCAAGCCCGTTCGTGAACATATCGATCAAGTACATCCAAACCTTGTCGTAACCTCTGCATTTATTACGGATTTAGAAATCAATCATAAGGATGCACAAAAAGGCATCGCCGTTGCTCACTATGCAAAAACTCTTGGCTTATCGATGAAGCAAGTTTTTGGCATTGGAGATAACTTCAATGACGTTTCATTGATTCGTGATGCTGGAATTGGTGTTGCGATGGGAAATGCTCCAGACGAAGTAAAAGCCATTGCTGATTTTGTAACAGACACCAATGTTAACGGTGGTGTGGCAAAAGCCATTTGGCGTGTCCTTGAACAAGAAAAATAAGCATCACTCT
>CAUVJW010000092.1:0-4575 GCA_963552295.1 uncultured Streptococcus sp.
ACCAAGATAATTGAGTTTAATGTTTTAAATACGAAAATCACACCCATAATTTGGAGTAATTGTTGACCGATAAGGAACACTTCAGGACTCAGATGAGCAAACATTAATAGTGTCCAATGTGGAGTTAGGCTTTGAATACCACCAATGACCACTCCAACGACAAGGGAAATTGTAACAAAGCGTTTTGCTTCTTTTTGAGCTTGTTCGACTTCGTTACGTCCAACTCGGTTTCCAAGCATAATACTACAGCTACTACCAATTCCTCGAACAAGAATAAACGATAGATTTTGTACGGCAACTGCCACTTGAATCGCTGCTGTCGCCTGTGTTCCAACCATAGCGTATGCTGCATTGTAGAACACTTGTCCAAGAGCCCAGAACGTTTCATTAATAATAACTGGATAGGTTGTAATCCAATAATTCATCCATAATCCCTTAGAAATATGATGCCAATAGCGACCGATTGGTAGTCGAATTGGTCCACTGTATGAAAATACCACACAAAAAAGAACACTCACTTCAACAACACGAGCGATTAATGTCGCTACAGCAGCCCCGACAACACCAAGAGCAGGTGCACCGAATTTCCCGAAAATAAAGACATAGTTAAAGATGGCATTCGTCACAAAGCTACAAATTGTTGCAATAAGAGGCACTTTAGGACTACCAGTCGTACGAAGAGCGTTTGTCATCGCAAAACTCCACGCTGTAAATACATAACTTAAAGCAGCCACACGTAAGTAATCCCCGCCGGCCTGAATCACAAGTGGATCTTTTGTAAAAATATGTAGAATTTCATATGGGAATAATACCCCAAGAAGCATGAACACAACGCTGACAACTGTTGATAAAATCAGTGACATTTGATTGACTTCTTGAACCTTGTGCGTATTTTTAATTCCCCAATATTGTGAGAAAAGCACTGCAGAACCAGTGTGAATCCCAAAGCAAATCAATGTAAACAAGAAAAATACTTGGTTTGCAAGACCTACTCCCGCGATACTAGCATCCCCAAGAGAGGAAATCATAATTGTATCTAAAGTATTTAAAAATGATGTTAATAAACTTTGCAGTGATACCGGAATTGCAATCGCAAGCATTTGTCTATAAAAATGTTTGTTTTCTTTTTCCATTACTATCCCCTTTCTTTGAAATTAAAAGGGCGCTATTAACGCCCTTTTACAACTCATTATTTTTCTTCTTCGTTAAGGTTTAGAACTGACATGAAGGCTTCTTGTGGAACTTCAACAGAACCCACTTGCTTCATACGTTTCTTCCCTTCTTTTTGTTTCTCTAACAGTTTACGTTTACGAGAAATATCCCCACCATAACATTTTGCAAGTACGTTTTTACGCAACGCTTTAATGTTTGTACGAGATAAAATCTTATTCCCAATCGCTGCTTGAATTGGAACTTCGAATTGTTGACGAGGAATAAGTTTTCTAAGTTTTTCCGTTATTGCCTTACCACGATTATAAGCAAATTCCTTATGCACAATAATACTTAAGGCATCGACTACTTCACCATTTAACATGATATCCATTTTCACAAGGTTGCTTGCGCGATATCCGATTAAGTCGTAATCAAGAGAAGCATACCCTTTTGTGCTTGATTTTAATGAATCAAAGAAATCAAAGATGATTTCTGAAAGTGGCATTTCGTAAATCACGTTAACACGGTACTCATCTAGATAATCCATTGTCACAAACGTTCCACGTTTACGTTGGCAAATGTCCATCACGCTACCTACGTATTCATTTGGTACCATGATAGATGCTTTTACGTAAGGTTCTTCGATGGATTGTACGCTTGATTGGTCTGGCATTTCTGCAGGGTTTGAAACCACCACTTCTGTACCGTCAGTCTTTTGTACATGATAAATTACAGACGGAGCTGTTGTAATCAAGTCTAAGTCAAATTCACGCTCTAAACGTTCTTGAATAACGTCCATATGGAGTAATCCTAAGAATCCACAACGGAACCCGAAGCCAAGCGCTTGCGATGTTTCTGCTTCAAATTGAAGCGCAGCATCATTTAACTGTAATTTTTCTAACGCATCACGTAAGTCATTATATTTCGATGAATCGATTGGATATAAACCACAGTATACCATCGGATTCATTTTACGATATCCGTCTAACGGTTCAGCTGCAGGGTTATTCGCTAAAGTAACAGTATCCCCTACACGAGTATCTTGGATAGTCTTGATGGAAGCAGTGATATAACCAACATCCCCAACCATTAAATAATCACGACTGATTGGTTTTGGTGAGAAAATACCTACATCCACAACATCAAAAGTCTTTCCATTACTCATTAATTGAATTTTGTCGCCAGGTTTAACAATTCCGTTTTGAATACGGACATTTAAGACAACCCCACGATACGCATCATAGACTGAGTCAAAAATCAGCGCTTGTAATGGTGCTTCAAAGTCTCCAGTTGGTGCAGGAACCTTTTCTACAATTTGTTCTAAGATTTCTGGAATACCAATCCCAACTTTAGCACTGGCAAGAACAGCATCACTTGCATCAATTCCAATAACATCTTCTATTTCCGTACGAACACGTTCTGGGTCCGCTGCAGGAAGGTCAATCTTATTGATAACTGGTATGATTTCTAAGTCGTTATCGATGGCTAAATACACATTCGCTAATGTTTGTGCTTCAATCCCTTGAGCAGCATCTACGACAAGAATCGCACCTTCACAGGCTGCTAAACTTCGTGATACTTCATAAGAGAAGTCCACGTGACCTGGAGTGTCGATTAAGTGGAAAATATATTCCGTACCGTCTTTTGCATCATATGTTAATTCAACGGCGTTTAATTTAATTGTAATCCCACGTTCTCTTTCAAGATCCATTGAGTCTAATAATTGGTCTTGCATTTCGCGGTCAGCAACAGTATCAGTCGCTTGCAAAATACGATCGGCCAACGTTGATTTCCCGTGGTCGATATGCGCAATAATCGAGAAGTTTCGAATGCGCTTCTGTCTTTCTTTCATTTCTTCTAAATTCATGAATAACTCCTTAATACACTACTACATTAAAATTCAAATCATTCTATCAAACTACAATAATAATGGCAAGAACAATTCAGCTAAGTATAAGAAAATAAAGAATCCTAATACATCTGTTGCTGTTGTTACAAAAATCGTTGATGAAATGGCTGGGTCTAGATTTAGTTTCTTCAAAAGTAAAGGTACGAAGAATCCGAAGAATGCCCCTACCATTAAGTTCATTGCCATCGCTAAAATTACGATAATCGATAAGAAAAAGTTTTGATATGGGATGTATAGCGCAATCGCTGCAAAAATCCCTGTGATAATTCCGTTGACTAATCCAAGCCAAATCTCATTTAATACATACTTTTTGTCTTTTTCCCACGTTAATTGACCAATTGCAACCTCTTGGATCACGAGTGCTAATGTTTGAGAAGCTGAGTTCCCACCCATCCCGGTAATAATAGGCATCGCGACCGCGAGAACTACTACTTGTTCAATCGTGTCTTGGAATAAACCGACAACCGCACTCGCCATAAAGGCAGTAATTAAGTTAATTAGTAGCCAAGGTGTCCGTTTGCGAATCGATTCTTTAAAAGGTCCACCGATTCGTTCTGTTCCTTCAACCCCGCTGATTAATAACATATCTTCGTGGTGCTCTTCTTGCAAGACGTGAACGATATCATCGATTGTGATGATCCCAAGTAACACATTTTGCTTATTGACTACAGGTACAACAGACAAGTCATACTTTGTTGAGATACGAGCCACTTCTTCTTGGTCTTCTTCTGGTAAAACAGAGATGATATTCGTATGCATAACATCATGCAAACTCTCGTCTAAGTCATGCGTAAATAAATCGCGAATATCAATCCAACCAATTAATTTCCTTTGTAAACTCGTCACAAAAATAATGTTAATGACTTCTGAGTTTGGAGAAATCTCTCTTAATTTAGATAATGTTTCTTCAACGGTTAAGTGTTCTTTTACCGTAATGTACTCAGTTGTCATAATCCCTCCGGCAGTATCCGGAGCGTAATTTAACATCGTTTGAATATCATCTTGAGAACTTTGTTTCATCATTTTGATGTAACGTTTACGAATCCCAACTGGTAAATTCCCTAAAATATCAACGACATCATCGTTTGACATTTGTTGGAACAATAAAGCTACCCGTCTAAATGGGAGTTTCTCGAGCATGCGTAATTGGAATTCAGGTTCAGCAACCTCTAAAATCGAAGCTAACCTAGTATTTGAGATAGAGAACATGAAATTCTTTAAAACATCATCATCGACTTCTTCTAACGCCAAGGCGATATCAATCGGATAATTCTCATTAAATAACTCTCTAATTTTCTTAACATCTTTATTCGAAACAATTAAAGCAATATTATCTTTCATGACTCTTCTCCTTTCTTTTCCAATAGTACTAGTATAGCATAATTACTGTTCTATCAACAATTCACAAGTAGAAAAAGTTACGCTATAATAATAGAAAATAACTCTTGGAGGTCTCCTATGAAAACGAAAGAAGAATGGATTAAAGAATTAGACTTAGAACCACATGTGGAAGG
>CAUVJW010000093.1:0-4533 GCA_963552295.1 uncultured Streptococcus sp.
CCGCCTCCTGAAATTGTTCAAAGTATCCATGCACGCAAAAACTACGAGAAGCAAAACCAAAAACATCGTGGAGCGGTAAAAAAATTACCGAATTCAGTTGGGTTTCTAGCTTTTTATGTAGATGATTTCGGAGAAGCTTGCGGATTTTATAATTGCAGTAACGGGGAATCGCATCGAATGTGAATTAGGCGGAGTAGGGACGTGTCCCGTACTCCGCGTTTGAAGCTTCGAAGGTGCAAGACTACAGGCTTGCACCGGTGCCCCGTAACAGCGATTATAAAAAGAATCCGCAAGGATTCTAAGAAATCATCAGCACTAACCAAACTCCAGAACCACCCAACTGAAACTCAGCACAATTTCACACCCTCCACAATGTTTTCATTTAGTTTTCACTTCTCGTATTTTTTGCGTAGGTATGGTATACTATGCCTATCTTTAAACAATTTCAAGGAGGCTCTTCCCAACATGGCTGAAGACAAGAAAACATTTTACTTAACCACACCGATTTACTATCCAAGTGGCAACTTACACATTGGTCATGCCTATACAACCGTAGCCAGCGATGCAATGATTCGCTATAAAAAACTACAAGGCTTTGACACTTACTTCTTAACAGGAACAGATGAACACGGACAAAAAATCCAAGAAAAAGCGAAAGAAGCAGGCGTTTCTGAAATTGAATTCGTCGATAAAATCATTTTCGGCATTCAAGACCTTTGGAAAAAGCTAGACATCTCTTACGATGACTTCATTCGTACAACACAACCACGCCATACAAAAGCCGTTCAAAAGATTTTCCAAAAATTAGTGGACAATGGCGATATTTACCTTGGCGAATACGAAGGTTGGTATTCAGTATCAGACGAAGAGTACTTCACTGAGTCTCAATTAGTCGAAGTATACCGCGATGCCGAAGGAAATATGATTGGTGGGGTTGCGCCAAGTGGACACGAAGTAGAACTCGTTAAAGAAGAATCTTACTTCTTCAGAATGAGTAAATACGCAGACCGCTTATTGCAATACTATGAAGAACACCCAGATTTCATTCAACCAGAATCACGTAAAAATGAGATGATTAATAACTTCATCAAACCAGGCTTAGAAGACTTAGCTGTATCACGTACATCATTTGACTGGGGAATTCCAGTGCCAAACGATCCTAAACACGTGGTTTACGTATGGATTGATGCGTTATCGAACTATATTACAGCACTAGGATATGGTAGCGATGATGAAACATTATTCAACCGCTACTGGCCTGCAGATGTGCATTTTATCGGAAAAGAAATCGTTCGTTTCCATACGATTTACTGGCCAATTATGTTAATGGCATTAGATTTACCATTACCGAAGAAAGTCTTCGCACACGGCTGGTTATTGATGAAAGACGGTAAAATGTCTAAATCAAAAGGAAACGTGGTAGACCCGAACACTTTAATCGAGCGTTATGGATTAGATGCACTTCGTTACTACTTATTACGTGAAGTGCCATTCGGTTCTGACGGTATTTTTACTCCAGAATCATTCGTAGAACGTATCAACTATGACTTAGCCAATGACTTAGGAAACTTATTAAATCGTACTGTTGCGATGATTAATAAGTATTTCGATGGAACCATTCCTGCACACACTGCACCGGTTTCCACATTTGACCAAGAATTAGTGGATGCTTCAAAAGCGATGATCGTGGAAGTCGAAGAAGCAATGGAAAATATGCAATTCTCAGTGGCTCTTGCAGCAATCTGGAAATTCGTTTCTCGTACGAATAAATATATCGATGAAACAACTCCATGGGCAGCCGTGAAAGACGAAGCACGCCAAGAAGAATTAGCACGTACAATGAACTACTTAGCAGAAAGCTTACGTATCATTGCCGTTGCCTTACAACCATTCTTGACAGAAACTCCAAGCCAAATCTTGGCACAATTAGGAATTACAGATAGCGCGTTAATGGATTACCCTTCATTACACACATTCGGCGTGATTCCTGAAGGAACGAAAGTCGTTGAAAAAGGACAACCAATCTTCCCACGTTTAGACGTTGAAGAAGAAGTAGCTTACATCCAAGCAAAAATGGGTGGAGCACCAGCTGAAGAAGAAAACACAGACTGGAACCCAGAAGAAGTGGAACTTTCAAGCGAAAAAGAAAGCATTAAATACGACGACTTCGATAAGATTGAATTGAAAGTCGCAGAAGTCATCGAATGCGGACCAGTGGAAGGGGCAGACAAATTGCTTCAATTCCGCTTAGACGCTGGAGATGCTGGCGGTCACCGTCAAATCCTTTCTGGTATCGCAGAATGGTATCCAGATCCTAGCGTGTTCGTTGGTAAGAAAGTCGTGATCGTAGCGAACTTGAAACCACGTAAAATGCGCGGACAAATCAGCCAAGGAATGATTCTTTCGGCTGAAAAAGATGGCGTCCTACAAGTGGTGTTTGCACCAGAAGGAATGCCAAACGGGGCAACCGTAGCTTAATTAAATCAAACGAGAGCGCGACCCTTCGAATGCGAAGAAAGGCATTTGAAGGGTTGTCTATTTTAAAGGAGTTAACTATATGAAAAAAGGTTTATTAACAGGGTTACTACTCTTTGGATTTTTCTTTGGAGCAGGAAACCTCATTTTCCCACCAACATTAGGATATCAATCAGCTGATCAACTTTGGCCAGCAGTTATCGGATTTATCGTTTCTGGGGTCGGTCTTGCGATTGGAACCCTTTTAATCGGAACGGTCATTAATGGTGGGTTTAAGAAAGAGTTGGACGAAAAGATTCATCCGATTTTCTCATTGGCATATTTAATTGCATTATATTTGGCAATTGGACCATTCTTTGCGATTCCACGTACAGCAACGGTATCCTATAATATCGGGGTAGCGCCGTTTCTACCTGATTCAAAATCAGGACTTATTATTTACGCAGCGATTTACTTCGCGGTGGCTTTCTACTTGGCGTATAACCGTTCATCGCTATTATCAAGCATCGGTAAAATCTTAACACCGATTTTTGCAGGGTTAATTTTAATATTAGTGGTTGTTGGAGCGTTTAAATTCGGTCAAACAACACCTGAATTAGCTGGGCAAACAGAATTGACAGCAGCGAAAGCTTTCGGGAATGGCTTTATTGAAGGGTATAACACACTCGACGCCTTAGCAGCGGTAGCCTTCTCAGTTGTTGCTGTGAACACGTTAAAAGAGTTCCATTTCAGATCTAAGAAGGAGTACGAGAAAACAATCATGAGCGTTGGCGTTGTAACAGCAATTGGATTCAGCGTATTGTATATCGGACTTGCATTCCTTGGAAATCATTTCAACGTGGCAAGTGCCTTAGCAAAAGATGCAGATTTAAACGTTGGGTCATACGTGTTAACAATGGCTTCACGCGAGTTATTTGGTACATTCGGGCAAGCCTTTTTAGCGGTGATGGTAATCATTACCTGCTTAACAACAACGGTAGGATTAATCGTATCTGTAGGGGAGTTCTTCGAAGAAACATTCCCTCGCTTCTCTTATAAAGTGTATGCGACTGTATTTACCTTAATCGGATTTGGAGTAGCAACGCTTGGCCTTCAAACGATTATCGCCTTCTCACTACCTGTATTGATGATTTTATATCCAATTACAGTTGTAATTGCGTTCTTCGTATTAGTGAATAAGAAAGTGGCGTTCTCTAAGAGAGGAATGCAGTTAACAGTAGCGTTGACAACGATTATTTCAACAGTTTCAAGTTTAGCTTCTGCGTTGAAATTAGAAGGATTAGCAAAAGCATTGGAAATTCTTCCGTTACAAGGGTTGTCGCTTGGATGGATGGGACCGGCGATTGTTGGTATTTTAATCGCGCTCATCTTACCTGACAAGATCAAAGGTGAAGCATTCGACTTCGAAGCATTTCAAACAAAATAAAAGGTAACTTTACTAGGTGATTACTGCGTATCCCTAAGGGGATTTCATAGTAGCGGTAACGTTGCACCGGTTCGAGCCTCTTCGAGTCTCTCACCTTTAAAGCCTCAAAGCGGACGTACGGATTAAAAATCCTACGTCCGCTTATTCGTTTTAATGCTTAGCCACGTTACTGCTACTATAAACCCCTAGGATACTTCGTAATCACTATTTAGTTTGTAATTTTTATTTTGTGAAATGCTTTGAACTTGTTGGTAAGAGGATAGGGCTCCTAGGATTAAATCGCGCATAGTAATGGATAGAGCGGAGGTCTCTTTGCCTATGAAAATGCAGATAGTGCAATTACGTTCGAAACCTTCGCACTGTGAAGGTTTCCTATAGAATCCGTAAGATACTTCGTAATCATCTATTTTATTTGTGATTATATTTATTTGAAATGCTTCAAACTCTTCAAAAAAGAGACAAGAAATTAGACAAAAAGAAACTCCGGCTGGGATTCCAGTCGGAGTTTTTGCATGCTAAAGGGCTTCGATAAAGCGCTCAGAGTGAGTTTGCCACATATCGGGATTGAAACGAGCGGTTTCGGGAATGAGAATCATGTGGTAGAGTCGGACCGTGCTTCCGTCTTTGACCTC
>CAUVJW010000094.1:0-4481 GCA_963552295.1 uncultured Streptococcus sp.
TTTGTTGACTATTACTAAACTTAATGTATAATGGTCTTTGTGTTAGTAAACAATTAGTTTAAAAGGAGAAGACAATGGAAATCGGTCATCAACTGCGTGCCCTTCGTATTCAAAAGGGTTTAACGCAAGAAGAGTTAGCAGAGAGAACAGATTTGTCAAAGGGATATATCTCGCAATTAGAGAATGATTTGAGCTCACCATCAATGGATACGTTCTTTGATATTCTTGAAGTGTTGGGATGCCCTGCAGCGGACTTTTTCGATGAGGGGCCAGAAGAGGCACTCACGATTTACCGCGAAGAGGATATGACGATGATGGAAGACGTCAAGCACCAAACGACGGTCACGTGGCTCAATCCAGACTCAAACGAGCATGAGATGGAACCCGTGATTCTAGAGTTTGCCGTTGGGGGAGCGTATAAGACGTTCCAACCGTCACTTGCAGAAACATTTGGGTATGTGCTTGAAGGTTCTATTCAGGTTAAAGTCGGTAAACAAGTTGAAGTAGTTTCCAAAGGAGAGTCCTTCTATTTTGAGGCGAAAGCCAAACACCAAATTAGCAACGCCGCTAAGAAAACATCAAAAGTTTTAGTTGTGGCGACAGATTCATATTTATAACAAAGAAAGTTAGGTGCTAGCAATGTCAAACAACACAATTATCTCATTTGAGAATGTGAACAAATTTTATGAGGACACTCATGTTTTAAAAAATATCAACTTCGAAATCGAAAAAGGAAAATTCTATACATTACTAGGGCCTTCGGGATGCGGTAAAACAACAATATTGCGTATCATTGCTGGATTTACAGATGTATCAAACGGAAAAGTGACTTTAAACGGGGCAGACGTTACTAACCTTCCGCCAAACAAACGTAAAGTGAACACTGTTTTCCAAGACTACGCATTATTCCCACATATGAACGTATTCGAAAATATCGCGTTTGGATTACGCTTAAAGAAAACTCCAGAAAACATCATTAAAGAAAAAGTGGCAGACGCTTTAAAAATGGTGCAATTATCAGGCTACGAAAATCGTGAAATCTCACAAATGTCTGGTGGGCAACAACAACGTGTAGCCATCGCCCGCGCACTTGTGAACGAACCAGAAGTGCTACTGCTCGATGAACCATTGTCAGCATTGGACTTAAAACTTCGTACAGACATGCAATATGAACTTCGTGAATTGCAACAACGTTTAGGAATCACATTTATCTTCGTAACGCATGACCAAGAAGAAGCGTTAGCGATGAGTGATGAAATCTTCGTTATGAGCAAAGGGGAAATCGTTCAATCGGGAACGCCAGTAGATATTTACGACGAACCAATCAACCGTTTCGTTGCGGACTTTATCGGTGAAAGTAATATCGTTGATGGGGTTATGAAGGAAGACTACCTTGTAGAATTCGTTGGTAAAGAGTTCGAGTGTGCCGATGCCGGAATGCGTCCAAACGAAAAAGTTGAAATCGTGATTCGTCCAGAAGACTTAACGTTAACGTCTATCGACAAAGGAAAATTAACGGTTGAAGTGGACACTCAATTATTCCGCGGAGTTCACTACGAAATCATCTGCTATGACGAAAATGGCAACGAATGGATGATTCACTCAACTCGTAAGGCAGAAGTTGGATCAAAAGTGGGCTTATACTTCGAACCACACGATATCCACGTAATGCGTTTTGGAGAAAGTGAAGAAGACTTCGACGCTCGTTTAGAAAGCTACGAAGACGAGGTAGAAGAAAATGACTAAACAATCGCGTCTATTATTTTCCATTCCATACTTTATCTGGTTGTTATTATTCGTAGTAACGCCACTTGGAATGATTTTTTATAAATCATTCTTCGACATCAATGGTCAAGTCACGCTTGGAAACTACACGAACTATTTCGCGTCAGGGAACTACTTAGAAATGACATTCAACTCAGTGTGGTACGCATTTCTTGTAACGCTTGTAACACTACTCGTGAGTTATCCGACAGCACTTTTCCTAAGTCGTACAAAACATAAACAACTATGGCTTTTATTAATCATCTTACCGACATGGGTAAACTTACTATTAAAAGCCTATGCATTTATTGGGATTTTTAGCCAAACAGGGACAGTGAACAACTTCCTTTCATTATTTGGATTGGCACCACAAGAATTCCTATTCACTGACTTCAGTTTCTTAACGGTAGCAGCGTATATCGAATTACCATTTATGATTTTGCCAATCTTCAACTCTATCGAAGAGTTGCCAGGTTCTCTCATTGCGGCAAGCCGCGACCTTGGGGCAACAAAATGGGATACGTTTAGACGTGTCATCGTTCCATTATCGATGAACGGGGTGCGCAGTGGAGTACAAGCGGTATTTATTCCATCGCTCTCACTCTTCATGTTGACTCGTTTAATTGGAGGAAACCGCGTGATTACACTTGGTACAGCGGTTGAGCAACATTTCTTAGTAACGCAAAACTGGGGAATGGGTTCTACAATCGGGGTTGTATTGATTGTAGCAATGATTATTTTAATGTTTATTACAAGAGACCGTAGAAAAGGAGGCGTATCAGAATGAAATTAGAAAGTAATAGTAAGTGGAGTAATTTTTACTTAGTGTTTGTATTTGTAGTCTTATATGCGCCGATTTTCTACTTGATTTTTTACTCATTTAACAGTGCTGGTAGCATGAACGGATTCGAGAGTTTCACACTTGACCACTATAAAGCCGTTCTTGCTGACACACGTTTAATCGGAATTGTGTTAGATACACTGATTCTTGCACTCTTATCAGCACTTATTGCGACAGTGATTGGAACACTTGGAGCCATCATGATCCATTACATCCGTTCAAACCGTCGCAAACAGGTGTTATTAGGCTTTAACAACATTTTGATGGTATCGCCAGACGTTATCATCGGTGCCAGCCTTTTAATTCTCTTCACAGTGGTTGGATTCAAACTCGGCTTTATGTCGGTATTACTTGCGCACATCGCGTTTAACATTCCAATTGTTGTACTAATGGTTTTACCAAAATTATCAGAAATGAACCCATCGATGATTACAGCGGCTCGTGACTTAGGAGCAACAAGCTCACAAGTATTAACACGCATCGTTTTACCAGCGATTACACCAGGAATTCTAAGTGGATTCTTTATGGCATTTACGTATTCATTAGACGACTTCGCCGTGACATTCTTCGTAACAGGAAATGGATTCTCAACGATTGCCGTTGAAATCTACTCACGTGCGCGCCAAGGAATCAGTTTAGAAATCAATGCCTTAAGCACATTGATGTTCCTATTCTCATTATCACTCGTAATTGGATATTATTTCATTCAAAAATTCCAACAAAAACGATTGAATGGGAAGGCTTCTGAGAGTGACTTATTGAAAGGAGTCACACTATGAAGCGACTAACGATGTTAATCGGGACGATCGTAGTTTCTTGCCTAGTATTGTTTGGATTCCGTAAGAGTTTTGAAACAGCAACGGCAGGAGACCCTCAAACAATTATCGTATATAACTGGGGAGACTATATCGACCCAGAACTCATTACACAATTTGAACAAGAAACAGGTTATAAAATCATTTATGAAACGTTCGATTCAAACGAAGCCATGCTGACAAAAATTAAGCAAGGTGGAACGAACTACGATATCGCCATTCCAAGTGAGTATACAATTCATAAAATGGTCGAAGAAAACTTACTTGAAAAATTAGATTATTCAAAAATCAAAGGGATGAAACATATCGATCCACGTTTCTTACATCAATCCTTTGACCCTGATAATTCATACAGCATTCCTTATTTCTGGGGAACGCTAGGAATTGTTTATAATAAGAAAGTTTATCCAGAAGGAATGATTAGCGAGTGGCGCGATTTATGGAATGCGGATTTAAAAGATTCCATTCTATTTATTGACGGAGCTCGTGAAATGATGGGGATTGCTTTACAAACACAAGGCTATTCTCTTAATGAAAAAGACGAAGCCATTGTTAAAGAAGCTGGTAAATTCTTGAAGACATTGATGCCAAATGCAAAAGCGATTATCGCTGATGAAATGAAGACATATATGATTCAAGGAGAGGCAAACATAGCTGTCACTTTCTCAGGGGAAGCTTCTAAAATGTTGAGTGAGAATGAAGATTTAGCCTATGTGGTTCCAAGCGAAGGAACGAATTTATGGTTTGATAATATCGTCATTCCAAAAACGGTTGGTAACAAGGAAGGCGCGTATGCGTTTATCAATTTCATGTTGCGTCCGGAAATCGCAGCGAAGAATGCTCAGTATGTTGGTTATGCAACGCCAAACAAGGATGCGATAGCGCTCTTACCAGAAGACATTACTTCGGATGAGAGCTTCTATCCGAGTGAGGAAGCGATGGAGAAGATGGAGGTTTACGAGAATTTAGGAACCGACCTATTATCGCTTTACAACGACCTCTTTTTAGAAGCCAAGATCTTTAGAAACTAAGAAAAATCGAGACACGCTCTCGATTTTTTT
>CAUVJW010000095.1:0-4446 GCA_963552295.1 uncultured Streptococcus sp.
GCTTGGTTATGAAGCAGTGCCTTCATCTCGTTTAGATTTTTCACTTGTTGGACTTCGTTATATTTCTCTGGCCAAAGCGTTAATAACTTATAAGGCACAGCTTCTTTGATTTTTGGAACGAGGGCCTTAATTTGGTCGTCCGTCATATCTTTGGAATCGCGAACGCCCATCGCTTTTAACGTTGCGATGTTTTCTTTTGAAACATAAGCTGCCGCTACCGTCAGTGGACCAAAGTAAGCGCCGTTTCCGACTTCATCGCTTCCGATGACACTCCAAGTCGCAAAACCTTCTGGAAGAGTGGAGTCTCCTGGGGCTTTTTTTGCAGTGGCATCCATCGATTGTTCGAGGTGGTTCTTTTGGATAAAGTTTTCAATGCCTTTGCCTTGGAAGAGAACCTTACCCGATTTATAGGCCGTAATCGATAAACCGTCGACCTTTAGACGCAATGTTGCGTGTGGTGGAGGAGATTGCGTGTAGGAAGCATAGGTCGCTCCAAGTGTTGCAATTTGCTCAGGTGATAAAATTAAAGTTAATGAATTCATGTCGTTCCCCCTTTTCTTTTTAGCATACCATGACAAATTTCATCCGTCCACTCTCTAAAAAAGTGGATTATTAGTGTATTTTTTAAATGAAAAATGGTAAAATAAGGTGATATTATGGAGAAAGTGAGAGGGTCTTTTGTGAATCAACCAAAAACAAGAGTAAAAGCAACGATTTCAGGGAAATCTTATACGATTATTGGTCGTAAGTCGCAACAAGAAATGCAAAGTATTGTGCGTGTCTTACAAGAACAATTAGATCAAATCACTCGAGTATCTGACAAATTGTCGACGGAAGAAGTGGCGCTTCTTGCAGCCATCAACGCCATCTCGAATCAATTTGAAAAGCAAGAAGAAGTGGTCGCATTAAAGAAACAAGTGGAGCAATTAGAAAAAGAATTGCGCAACATTCAACATAAACGCCCTTCGATTGATGCAACTAGAAAACAACAATTAGAAAAACAATTTGAATTACAACAAGATTTGTTGAGAAGGTAGGTTTCAATGGTAACGTTAATTATTTTATTTTATTTATTAGTCGGTGTGTATACCGGAATGCGCCGAGGCTTAACTTTAGAACTCGTGTATATCGCAGGATACTTCATTACATTCTTAGTTGCGATATTCACTTACGAAGGACTCGCGAAGTTCTTATCCGTGTACATCCCATATCCATCTTATATTCCTGGAAATCACTTAGCGATTTTCACAGAAGCACAAGCAATGTCACTCGACCAATCATTTTATAAATTGGTTGCATTCCTAGTGATTATGATTCTTGGATGGTTAGTGGTTCGTTTCTTAGGATATGTTGCTAGCGAATTAACCTTCTTACCGTTATTGAAACAATTCAATACAATCGGTGGAGCAGCACTTGGATTCTTTATGAATTACTTATTCATTTACTTTGTATTATACGCAGTAGCGATGATTCCACTGGCACCGGCTCAAAAAATTGTTGAAGGCGGCTTGCCAAACTTCATCATTACAAAAACACCAATTGTGACGCAAATCGTTTCAAGTTGGTTATTACCTAAATAAAACCTCGAAGCGTGGAACAGACTTGTTCCACGTTTTTTAAGAAAGAAGGACTGTTATGAATTCGAAAATCGAAAAGGTTTTAGAATTTTCAAAAATTAGAACACAACTGGCCGAATATGCGACTTCCGAAAAAGGGAAGCAAATGATTAAGGAACTTCCAATTGAAGTCGAAGCAAAGGCTATTCAACATAAAATTGAAGAAACAACAGATGGAGTGGAGCTCTTACGGTTGAAACAAGGAATTCCAATCCCAAGGTTGAAAGATATTAGTTTTGCTCTGAAACGTTTAGAGCTAGAAGCAGGACTTAATGGGCGCGAGTTAAGTGATATTTTACGTGTCTTAACGACAACACATGAGGTTGAGCGTTTCTTTGAAAAAGTCGAAGAAGAGGAAATCTCATTAAAACGTGTGCCACGTCTTGTCGAAAAACTAGAGAGCATTCCAGAGGTAACAAGCGAACTAGAAGCCTCTATTCGTGAAGATGGATATGTTTTAGATAGTGCGTCTCCAACTTTACACGGGGTTCGTGTAGGCATTCAAAAGACGGAACAAGATATCCGACGTCAAATGGATCAATATCTCACTGGGAAGAATGCGCAATATTTAAGCGACACGATTATCACGATTCGTAATGACCGTTATGTACTTCCTGTAAAAGCAGAGTATAAATCTGTCTTTGGCGGAACGGTCCATGACCAAAGTTCGACAGGGCAAACGCTCTTTATGGAGCCACAAGCTGTCGTGAATTTAAACAACAAGCTTCGTGAGTATCAAATCCAAGAGAAGCGTGAAGTTGAACGTATTCTTTGGGAATTGTCTCAAAAACTCATGCCATATACGAATTCGTTGCATCAAAACCATTATGTATTGGCACGTCTGGATGTAGTGAATGCAAAAGCGCTGTACGCTCATGAATTGAGAGCGACAGAACCGATTATCGATTCCAATAATTACGTAGCTCTTTGGCAAGCGTGGCACCCACTTTTAGAGCGTGAGAAGGCTGTGGCAAACGATATTATTCTTGGGGAAGAGTATCAAGCCATTGTCATTACAGGGCCGAATACGGGTGGTAAAACCATCCTCTTGAAGACGGTCGGTGTCATCCAGTTGATGGCACAGATGGGGCTATATATTCCTGCGGGTGAAAATAGCCGTGTAGGAATCTTTACAGAAATTTTTGCAGATATTGGAGATGAACAATCGATCGAGCAAAATCTATCGACGTTCTCATCTCATATGTCGAATATCGTGTCTATTTTGAAACAAATTAACGATAAGAGCTTGCTTTTAATCGACGAAATTGGTTCGGGGACAGACCCGCAAGAAGGCTCGTCTCTTGCGATTGCGATTCTCGATTATATTGCAAGTAAGCAAAGTTATGTGATTGCCTCAACACACTATCCCGAGTTAAAAGCATACGGCTATGACCGTCCTAAAACGATTAATGCAAGTATGGAATTTGATGGGGATACCCTTCAACCAACCTATCAACTTTTACTAGGAGTACCAGGACGTAGTAATGCTTTTGATATTTCAAAACGTCTCGGCTTACCATCGATTATCATCGACCAAGCGCGCGGACTTCTATCTGAAGAAGACCAAGACTTGAATGCGATGATTAGTGACTTGGAACAAAAACGTCGCCGTGCGCAACGTGATGCCGATAAGACGCGTCATCAGTTAGAATTGAGTACGCAGTTACTTGAGGATTTACAACGCGAAACAGAGCAATTCCAAGCGAATAAAGCACGTCTCTTAGAAGAAGCGAAAGAACGTGCAAATACCTTAATTGAACAGAGCCAAGATGATGCGGATAAGATTTTATCTGAAATTCGTGAACTTCAATTAAGAAGTAAGCAAAGTACTGTTAAAGAGCATGAGATGATTGAGAAGAAAACAGCGCTGAAAGACTTGAAGCATGAGCAAGCCTTGAAGAAGAACAAGGTACTTCGCAAGGAAAAAGCGAAGAAGGCGCTGCAAGTCGGACAAAGTGTCGAGGTTCTTTCATTTGGCCAACGCGGTACGCTTGTTGAGAAGGTGAATGACAAGGAATGGGTAGTTCAAATGGGAATCATCAAGATGAAGATTGCCGTTGAGGATCTTTCTCCAATTGCTGAGGCGCAAGAAGCCAAGCAACAAGTCATCGTGAAGAGTGCACGTAGTAGTCACGTCTCTTCAGAACTAGACCTTCGCGGAAAACGTTACGAAGAAGCGATGAAGGATCTAGAGTTATATCTGGATTCAGCCATTCTTGCGAACTATCCACGTGTAACCATTATTCATGGACGTGGAACAGGAGCCATCCAACAAGGCGTTCATAAGGTGCTACGTAGCCACCGTTCTGTTGCAAGTTTTGAATTTGCGCCGATGAATACGGGTGGAAATGGAGCGACCATTGTGACCTTTAAGTAAACCGTGAGCAGAATAGTTGGTCACCTTCAGAGGGGTTGCTATACTAGGTTTATAGAAAAAGGAAAGGATGATTCGAATGGTAAAATCATTAACAGATAAAAACTTTGTAGAAGAAACTAAAAATGGAGTAGTCTTAGTAGACTTCTGGGCAACTTGGTGTGGTCCATGTCGTATGCAAGGTCCAGTAATCGACCAATTAGACGAAGAAATGGGAGATAAAGTCACTTTTACAAAAGTAGATGTTGACGAAAACCCAGAAACAGCTCGTGCATTTGGCATTATGAGTATCCCAACATTACTCATCAAAAAAGATGGCGAAGTTGTTGATAAAGTGGTTGGCTACCATGCTAAAGAACAATTAGAAGAAATTTTAGAAAAATATTTATAAAATCTAAAGTCTCCAAACGCTTGATATATCAAGGTTTTCCCTTGGTGTATCAGGCGTTTTTTTAT
>CAUVJW010000096.1:0-4397 GCA_963552295.1 uncultured Streptococcus sp.
TCAGAATTACGAACAAATTTTAATAGTTCATTTTCACAGCGATAACAATATGATCCCAATGGATTCACGAATAAATATAATTCGAAAATCTTTTCGTGTGAAGTGTGTTCTGATAGATTCTTTGTTTTTGAAGTACTCAAAATCCTACACCCCTGTTCCCTAACTAACTTTGTAACATCATTGTAACATAGTTTGATGAAATGTCAGAATAATTTGCACAACGAGTGACGTTTGTACTCATCTCGTGGACAGTGCTCGTTTAATTTTGCTTTCGGCTTGGCGTCGTTCAATTTTGTATTTCTCTAAAATGCCTAGAAATACTGGTTCGCCGAGCTCGAGACTAAGAACTTCCATTTCCATCTCATAGTCTACCTTGCCGTTATAGTGACTCTCATCGAGAACAAGCCATTCATTTTCGGAAAGGGCACCTTCTAATCGATGTGTGGTTAAAAGCGCAGTTTGCATAACGGTTTGAAGTGTAATTCCTTTATTTTCCAATGCTTCTTGAAGGGACGTTGGTAGCGTGAATTGTTTGTCGTGGTTATACGCATTCAGAATGTCTACCGGAAGGACTTCCGTATATTCAAGCACCTCTAAACTACTCTGAGGAATCTTTAGCGTGATCTCACCGGTTTCTTTTCCTTCGACGATGCGAATGCGAAGCGCCATTTTATGTTCTTGGAGGAGACCTTCATAGTCGTAGTAGCTATTGGTCTGCGTAAAGTCTTTTGTAAAGACTTCTCTATAGTCGTTTACGAGTGCGTCGTATTGCTCTTTTGTCAGTAAGTTTTTAAACTCTTTTTCGATTTCTGGCATAACCGTTCCTCCTTTAGTGTTCTATTGTAGCTCATTTTATGACAGATTTGAAAAAAATCGCCTTAATTTGTCATGATTCCTGATAAAATATGGTATGATAGAGAACGGAAATGAAAAAAAGTAGGTGAAAATATGGAAACATGGAAAACACCCCTTGTAGAAGACTGGGAAGCCTTTCTAGCTCCGTATTATCAAGCAATAGAGGAATTAAAAATTAAATTAAAGGGAATTAGACGTCAGTATCGTCAAGAAGGGAAACACGCACCGATTGAATTTATCACGGGCCGTGTGAAGACTCCAGATAGTATTGTAGAAAAGATGCAAGTTCGTAATATTCCTAGAGAAGAATTCCTTGAAGGTGTACAAGATATAGCTGGTCTTCGGATTATGTGTCAGTTCGTCGATGATATTTATGAAGTGGTTCGCTTGATTCGTCAGCGGAATGACTTTGATATTGTAATTGAACGTGACTATATTCAAAATAAAAAAGCGAGTGGCTATCGTTCATACCATATTGTATTGGAATATCCAGTGCAACGAATCGAAGGAGAAGAAAAAATCCTTGTGGAAATTCAAATTCGTACGCTAGCGATGAATTTCTGGGCAACGATTGAGCACTCATTAAACTATAAATATAAAGGGGAATTCCCTGATACGATTCATGAGCGGTTGGAACGTGCTGCAGAAGCGGCGTTCTTACTTGATGAAGAGATGTCTCAAATTAGAGAAGAGATTCAAGAAGCGCAATATATTTTTGCGATTAATAAAGAAAATCAGCGTAAACGTAAGAAACGGAGGGACTCATGATGAAAGTCGGTTTATATGGAAACCAAACAGAAAAAACAAAAGAAGTCATGAATGCCTTCGACCGCTTATGCCAAGAAGGGTGTTTTGAGCGAGATGATGTGAGTCCTGATGTCGTGATTACGGTCGGCGGAGATGGAACGCTTTTAGGAGCCTTTCATCATTATCGCAATCAATTAGATCGTATCCGTTTTGTGGCGATTCATACAGGTCACTTAGGATTTTACACAGATTGGCGAAACTTCGAAGTGGACCAATTAATCGAGTCATTGAAACAAGACAAAGGAGAGCATGTGAGCTATCCATTACTCGATGTGAATGTGAAGTTCAAAAGCGGAGATGTTATTCGCTATGCAGCTTTGAATGAAGCAACTTTACGTAAAGTGAATGGCACGCTTTTATGCGAAGTGTATATTAATGGCGAGTTATTCGAAAACTTCCGTGGAGATGGGCTTTGTGTGGCAACACCAACAGGGTCAACTGGTTTAAGCAAATCTCTAGGAGGAGCCGTGGTGCATCCGCGTGCAGAAGTGATGCAGATGACAGAAATGGCGTCGATTAATAATCGTGTGTATCGTACTCTTAGTTCGCCAATGATTTTTGCGAAAGATAATGTCTTAACACTACGTCCTGAAAGTAAAGAGGGCATGGTGATGGCAATTGACCATTTAACGTATGATGGAAATGAGATTGAAGAAATTCAATTACAGATTAGTGGAGAGCGCATTTCGTTTGCGGCGTATCGTCATACACCATTCTGGGATCGTGTGGAAGATGCGTTTATCGGTTCGCGTGAAGTGAACTGCCGCGGAAATGAGGAAGTCCGTTGATTTTAACGTGGAATTACCCATACGAGTATCCGATGATGATGCGTTCCTTCTTACAAGAAGTGGGGATTTCAAGAACGTTTCTTGCCCATGTGAAAACGCATGGAGACTTACTGATAAATGGTCGTCATGAGATTGTCCTAAAGACGCTTCAGCCAGGAGATGTCCTAACGATGGTGATTCCGCCGTCTGGAGAACATGAGACCGTGATTCCAAGTGAAGTGCCGATTGATATTTTGTATGAGGATGATTATTTACTCATTATCAATAAGCCTGTTGGAACGGCTTCGATTCCGTCGAAGTTGCATCCAGACCATTCGATGGCGAATCGTGTGAAAGGATACTATAAGAGACGTGGTTATGCGGACCAAATTACGCATGTGGTGACGCGTCTTGACCGTGATACAACGGGAGTGATGATGTTTGCCAAACACCGAGTTGTCCATGCGTGGATGGATCAAGCCTTACGAGACAAAACCATTGAGAAGAAGTATTTAGCAATTGTGCATGACACAGCTACACTCGAAGAACATGGCATGATTGATGCGCCGATTGGCCGACATGAAGGGTCGATTATTAATCGTTGTGTATCAGAAGATGGGAAACCATCGCTAACAGAATATTGGAAGAAAGAAACGCTTGATGGAGCGGACCTTGTCGAGATTTTATTACACACTGGGCGTACGCATCAGATTCGTGTTCATTTCTCATGGATGGGTGCACCACTTGTGGGAGATGATTTATATGGTGGGGTGAAAGACGAGATTTTAGACCGCCAAGCCTTACATTGTCACTCGCTTACGTTTATTCATCCAATGACGAAAAAAGAAATTACCGTTGTGGCGCCACTGCCCAAAGATATGGACGAGTGGATTAAAGCCCACAAGCGATAAAGAGAGGAGAATCACCATTGAGCGAAATCGTATATGAATTTGAAGATATTTTAGAGCAAATTCAACACACCTTGGCAACGGAAGATAAACAACAATTCCGTGAGATTTTCTTTGAGAATCATACGTACGACCAAGCGCAAATTTATTTAAGTTTAACGCTGGAAGAACGTAAATTAGCCTACCAATTTCTGAATCCTGAAGAAATGGCAATGGTGTTCGAACTATTAGAAGAAGATGTAGAAGACGTTGAAGAATATTTAAGTGAAATGGACGAAGCTTATGTCTCACGAATGATTGCGGAAATGTATTCCGATAATGCGGTAGACGTGCTAAAGCAAGTAGGGGAAGAAAATGTCCGCACTTATTTACGCTTGATGCCACATAAAACGGCAAGTGAACTCCGTCAATTATTAAACTATGAAGATGAAACTGCAGGGGCGATGATGACAACTGAATTTATCGCCGTTCGTGAATCAGATACCTTAAAAACAGCGATGGCAACGGTAAAACGTTTCGCCGAAGACGCTGAAACAATCTACTATGTATATGTCACAGACGATGAAAATCATTTAACAGGGATTCTCACGCTAAAAGACTTAATCGTGAAACCAGACGAAAAACTCGTCAAAGATATCATGATTGACCGTGTCGTAACCGTGCACGTCAATGATGCGCAAGAAGAAGTAGCTCAAACGATTAAAGACTATGACTTCCTTGCCATTCCAGTAGTCGATGATACGAATACATTAGTTGGGATTATCACCGTCGATGATGCGTTGGATGTTATCGAAGAAGAAGCGACGAGCGATTACTCAGGTCTTGCCGGGGTAAACGTTGATGAAGCACACCAAGGCGTGTGGGCAGGGATTGTCAACCGTCTACCGGGGATTGTGACGCTTCTTATCATGGGTACTGTAACAGCAGTCCTCTTTAGACATTATGAACCGATTATTCAACAAGCAAGTATCTTTGCCATCTTTATTACTTTAATTACTGGTACTGCCGGGAATACGGGGACACAATCACTTGCGGTTGCGATTCGTAAGATTGGTCTTCA
>CAUVJW010000097.1:0-4389 GCA_963552295.1 uncultured Streptococcus sp.
TCGGAGTTGGCTCTGGGTTCGGAGTTGGCTCTGGGTTCGGAGTTGGCTCTGGATTCGGAGTTGGCTCTGGGTTCGGAGTTGGCTCTGGGTTCGGAGTTGGCTCTGGATCCGGTTGAACTTCAGTTTCCTTAATTTCTTTCAAGCCTTCTACCAATTTACTAATTGCATTTGGTGTTAATAAGTTGCTTTCTGCAAGACCATTCTTGTATGCTTCAACCGCTGCTAAGTATTCTTTAGCATCTTTACGGTCAATCTTACGAACACGTTCTACTTCAGCGTTGTATGCTGCTTCGTCTAATGGTTTATCATCTTCTACTGGAAGAACGAAGCGTAATTCTGCTGCTGAAATATGACCATAGTCACCGTATGTTTCATTACCTGTGAAAATAGCTTTCTTCACTTTGATTGGAGCATCGAAGTTAATGACTTTTGTCTTCGCGTTATTTGCCCAACCAGTAAAGTTGAAGTGATGTTCTTGGTCGTTTTCATCAAATACTGTTAGGCTACCGCTCATGACACGTCCGTTTGGTCCTGAAGGACGAGGAACATATTCAAAGCGAGTTGCTTCCATTGGTTTATGGAATCGAACAGTTAATGGTTTACCTAAGCTGTCTACTCCATAAGGTGTATGCCATAGTGAGTTTGTGCTGCCATCAAATGCATACCAAGGATTATCTTGTTCTTCAAATGGAGCTTCAACATCTTGAATATCATCCCAGTCTGGAGCGCTACGTTTCACTTCAAGAGCTTCTTTTGCTGCGTTCACACGTTCTACAAGAGCTTTGGCATCATCTACACTAATGTTTTCGTCTGCTTCTAATAAAGCTGCTACAGCGTCTTTATATGCATTCAACGAATCTTGTTTGTAGTTGCCTTTTACAATTGGAGTGTTCTTATCGAACGCTTCATCCACAAGCATCTTACCTGTTAACTTGATTTCTTCAATTTCAAGATTATCTAACATGAAGTCTTTATAACCTTTGAAGTTAATTTCGTTATTGTTTGAATCTCCTTTAGTATCTGCACCACGCGCATTTGAGTAAATACCAATCCAAGTGTTTCCACCTTTTTCACCTGTTACATAGTAGCTTACTTTCTTAGGAGTTGATGAATTTTCCCAAGTGTTTTCTAAGTCGTATTTCGTTAATTTACTACGACGAGAATTTTCGCCATTACCGATAACGAATGAGTATGCTCCATTTGAACCTGCTTCATAATCGAAGGTTACTTTATAAGTCTTACCTTCTTCGAAGCGGAAGTTTTGTGGAATTGTTTGGTAAACGAGTTTGTCATATCCTGATAAACCGTTTGTCTTCAATGACCAGTTGCCTTCGATTACGTCGTTGACTTTCTTACCGTTCCAGCCACGTTGTGTATACGGTTCGTGTTTTTCAGATAAGTGAGTACGGTTATCTTGTACGCCTTCAACATCCCCTACTACGAATGGGAAGATACCTTGAGGCACTTCTTCAAAGTCTTGTTTGAATTTACCATTTTCTGTGTCGTGTTTTTTGTTGTACATTACAGATTGGTTTTCAAATACACGAATTTCATCGAAGTAAGTTGCTGCTGTATCTGCATCACGTCCAAGTTCTAATGTCACGTTAGAAACATCTTCGCCTGTTGTGAAGTATACATACATGTTTTGGAAGTAACTTGTATTATCCACTGTCGCATTCTTCTTAAGTGTGTTATGCGCATGTGCTTGTACATAGTTCTTCGCAATTGATTTGTTTGTGTAGTTAGAAATTACTTTGTCGCCTACACGGATTGTGATATCTGCACGTGCATCGCTTCGGTTATCCACGCCTACATAAACAGCATATCTTGTATTTGGTTTCAAGTCTGTTAAGCGTTGTTTCAATGTCACACGTTCAGTGTTTCCTTGAATACGTAACATTTCGTTAGCTCCTTGAGATTTCACGATTTCAGCATGAGCGCTGTCACCAGTTTTTTCCCAATGATCTAATGTTCCGCTGTTGAAACCTTGGTCATAGATGTGTAGACCTTCACTCCAAACCATTGTCTTCTTGCCTTGAGCAGCTTTGTAAAGTACATATGGTTGGTTCGCATCTCCCGTAATTTGAATCTTACGGTCTGCGCCGACTGTTAATTCTACAACATCTTTCTTACCTTGGTCTGTTAGACGGTAAAGGTATACTTTATCTCCAGTCCAATCTTCTGGAAGTGTCCATTCAGTTGTTCCAGCAGTATTTGTGAAGAAGTACATCTTTTCTTTGTCGCCTGTTAAAGCTTTACCATTTTCATCCCAGTTCCATGGTACTAAGTAGCTTCCGCCATTTTCGATAACACGGCCGTTTAATGTTGTGACACGTTTGCGGTAGTCTGGGCTGTTAGGGTCGTTTGATTGACGAACAATTTTCACTTCGTCCCCATTGTCATTTGTTAAATCAACTTCCATTTCTGGAGTCCACTTGTAGTTTTGACCATTGTCGCTCATCGCAACTGGGTCACCGTTCACCCATTTAGAAACTTTGTAGTGTTGGAAGAACTTCGTCATGATGTTGTTTTCGAAGAGGTTACGAATATATCCTTCGTAGTCGCTTCGACCTTGCCATCCTTCGAAGTCTTTCATGTTATATCCACCAAGTAATGGATAGTTCGCTGCACCACCGTAACTTGGATAGTCACCCACCCATGAGTCTTTTTGGTGGTTACGGATGAATCGAGTGATATTTGAGTTAATACCTTTCAGTGTATATCCACCGTAAGTTAAGTCAGCTGCCCAGTGTTGGAATGTTGAGTCATATTCCGCACCGAAGCCCCACTCGATAGCCATACGCCAGCCTTGAGAGTTTAATTCTTTAGCAAGTACGTGAGTTGGCCAAGCAGTGTTATCTCCTGATTGTCCGTTACCCCAAACGTCCACATAGATGAAGTCTAAGTCGCCGCCAAGTTTTTCTCTTAATTCTTTCCAACGATCTAAACGTCCATGTGATAAGTCATATTCTGCATCGATGTTGATACCTTGGTCTAACCAGTTCCAACCGTACATATATGTTCCGTCAGAGTTTCTACGTAAAATTGCTTCGCTGAAGTATTTAGATTCAGGATATGTTTCAGAAGCATTTACGTGAATACCGATTTTAGCACCGTATTCTTTTGCTCTAGCTAATAATTTCTTGAAGTCTTCAACGCCACCGATTCTCTTACCGATATCTGCATAGTTTAAGTGACCTGAGTCGTGACCTTCACTACCATATCCTTTAAGTAGGATTGATTGTCCTAATCCGTCTGTGTGTAAGTTAATCTTCTTAATACCATCTAATGTCATTAAGAATGGGTTTTGCGCTTGAGATGCGAAGTTCATCGCAATACGATACGCTACTAAATCTGGAACAGATTCTGCTCCTTTTGGATTGTTCATGATATTACGATATGCAATCGCACCATCTTGCCAGTCCACAACATTATCTTTGTTTAAGTCTTTTGTGATGACTACTTTAGAACTTGGTAATTCTAATGTGTATTCTGGGAATACTAAGTTCTTATAAGCACGTTGATACCAGTAAGGTGAGCTTTGAATACCAATATAGTTTACGCCATCAACTCTTTGTAGGGCAGTTGTTATACGTGCAAAGTCATTTCCTTGGTATGTGAATTGTGAGTTACTCCAAACGGATGCTGCTAATTCATTTGAAGAAACAAAACCATACATGAAGCCATAAGCGTAATCATTCATCTTGCCTGTCTTCAAGTCTAAATGATAATCCCCTGCTCTATGTGTGTTTGTGGACATTTGCGCTCCGTCAAACTTCGCATTTTGTTTATTAGAACCTACAGAAACAAGTGTGTTCCCTGGGAATTCAATGGTTTGGATTAATTTTCGAACATTGTCGACTGGTTTACCCATTTCAACATTGTTTTTGTTGACTACTTTTGTCACATCGAAATGCATTTCGTTGCCGACTAATTGTAATTTCACAGTGATTTCAGCGTTGATGAATTCATCATCGTTTCTAACTGTCATTACATATTCTGCAGTAGTGTCATCAATTTTACGGTATTGAACTTCTGGAGTAACTAACACACCGTTGATTGACATTTTATCTAATTTTTGAACTTGACCTGTTAACGTTTTTCCATCTAATTCATATTCTTTAACACGTGGAAACGCCGTGTCGATGATGGCTTTTAATTGTTCTGATTGTAATGTTTCGTAATGAACATTTTGGTCGTTACGACGGAAACCATCGTCCACAGCCGGAGTTTCTTCTTCTGGTTTAATGTTATCTTGGTTGTCCGCTTTGATCGATACAGAAGATAATTCTGTACCGTAAGTACCAGCTTTTAGGTAAACTTTATTTACATCCGCTAAAGCGTTCTTGACAGCTTCTGGAACGACTTCTGTGCTAAATAAAGATTGTC
>CAUVJW010000098.1:0-4369 GCA_963552295.1 uncultured Streptococcus sp.
TCCAGAAACTGCGAAGAAAACTCTTCAATTTTTATATCAAGCAACTCGTATGAAAAACGGAACAGCCTATGATTTTAATATTGATGGAGAAGCAGTCGCAGCTAAAACAGGGACAGCCGAAATCATCAATCCAGAAACAGGTAAATACTACTCAAACGGAAATAACAATATTTTCTCTGTAGTAGGATTTGCGCCGTATGATGATCCGAAATATATCCTATATATCACAGTGAAACAACCGCGAGTAGCTGTAACAGGTAACCAAATTATTAAAGAAATTTTCAATCCATTAATGAAGAGAAGTTTAGAATACTCTAGACTCTCAGAGTAAAAGAAGGAGGAAGAACATGTTTGCGAAAGAACTAGCGGACTTGTTAGTCATTAAAGAAGTGGAAGGTTCTCTTGAGGGCGTCACTGTAGAAAAATTAGCACAAGATTCGCGTAAAGTTGTGCCCAATACTATGTTTTTCTGTATCGAAGGTGTAACGGTAGATGGGCATCAATTTGCAGGGAAGGCAAAAGAGCTAGGAGCAAGTGTGTTCGTAGCTTCGAAATCTATCAAAGAACAAGTGGGAGATTCACCTGTGATTTATGTCAAAGATGTGACACGTGTGATGACACTCTTTGCAAATCATTTTTACGGGTATCCATCAGAGTCATTAAATATGATTGGAGTTACAGGAACGAATGGGAAAACGACTGTAACGCATATGGTGGACTATTTATTAGAAGAATTAGGAAAACCAACCGCGCTGATTGGAACGATGTATCGTAAAATTGGTGATGAACGTATCGAAACAAGAAATACAACACCAGAAATCTTAACCGTGCATGAAACATTGCAAAAGGTGAAAGAAATCGGTGGAGATACTTGTATTATGGAAGTTTCTTCTCATGCCCTTCAATTAGGTCGTGTGTGGGGAATTGACTATAATGTAGCGGTATTTACAAACTTGACGCATGAGCATTTAGATTTGCATAAAACAATGGAAAACTATGCACATGCTAAAAGCTTATTATTCTCACAATTAGGAAACCATTCTAAAAATGGAAAACCTCGTGTTGCAATTCTTAACATTGATGAAGAGCACTATGAACAATTCGCATACTCAACTCCTTGCGAAGTGATTTCATATGGATTTAGCGAAAAAGCGGATATCCGTGCAACGGACGTTCAAACAAACGGAGCGACGACTTCATTTACAGTAACAATGAATGGACAAGAGCTTCCAGTAACAATTCCGATGATTGGACTCTTTAATGTCTATAATGTTTTGGCTGCTTTTGCAGTAGCGGTCGTGAATGGAATTTCACTTGAACGTGCTGTGAGCCGAATGGAACGATTCCCTGGTGTGGGTGGCCGTATGCAGTTGATTCAACAAGGACAACCATTCCAAGTGATTATCGACTTTGCACATACACCTGATGGATTACAAAATGTGCTTGAAACACTTGAAAAAGTGAAACTAAATCGAGTGATTACAATCATGGGTCATAGCGGTGGTAACCGTGATTCAAGTATGCGCCCTGAGCTTGGAGAAATTGCGTTTGATAAATCCGATTATGTGATTTTAACAGCGGATAATCCAAGACATGAACCGCTTGAAAAGATTTATGCAGAGATTTTATCAGGAAGAAAAGATGAACAAACTGCTTATGAATGCATCGATAATCGAGAAAGTGCAGTAAAACGTGCGCTTGAAATCGCGCAAGAAGGGGATATTTTACTATTTGCTGGTAAAGGCGTGGAACCATACCAAGTAATCGGTGACGAGTATATTCCATATAATGAAGTAGAAACAGTTATTGCAAGTTTAGAAGCATTAGGCTTTCAAAATCACGAGTAGAAGAAGGAGAAGATTATGATCGAAGTCATTTTATCAGTCGGCTTAGCGTTCCTTGCAACAGTTATTGCCGAACCACATTTCATTCAATATATGAAGATGAAACAATTAGGTCAAACTACATTAGATGAAGGTCCATCATGGCATAAAGCTAAAAGTGGAACTCCAACAATGGGTGGGCTTGTGTTCCTTTGTATGATTAGTATTTCTAGTTTAATTTTAGGGGCCGTTTTTGGACATTTCAATTTCGTCTTATTAAGTGGCGTTATTGGTTTTGCCTTCTTCGGAACAATTGGTTTCTTAGACGACTTTATTAAAGTGTTTAAAAAACAAAACGAAGGGCTAAAGAGTCACGAAAAGTTTGGATTACAATTGATTGGAGCAGCCATCTTCGTAGTGCTTTTCCTTTTAAGTGGGAACGCACCATTAATCTACCTTCCAATCTTTGGTGAAGTAAACAGTATTATCTTGTTTGCGTTATTTACAATCATTTGGATTGCAGGATTTTCTAACGCAGTTAACTTAACAGATGGATTAGATGGGTTAGCAGCATCTACTAATATTATTGCATATGGAATTTATGGGATTATGGCATATAGATCAGCGCAACATTCGATTGCAATTTTCTGCTTCTGCGTAGTCGGCGGGCTTCTTGGATTCTTAGTGTATAACTGGAAACCAGCCAAAGTCTTCATGGGAGACGTTGGTTCATTAGCTCTTGGTGCAGGACTTGCTATCATTTCGATTATGCTTCATAAAGAATGGACATTATTACTCGTAGGTATCATCTTTGTTGGGGAAACACTTAGCGTTATTTTACAAGTGGGTTCATTTAAACTCACAGGCAAACGTATCTTCAAGATGAGTCCAATTCACCATCACTTTGAAATGAGTGGTTGGAAAGAAGTGAAGATTGTTTCTGTGTTTAGTGCAATCGGACTTATTGCAGGTTTAATCGTTGCATTTGTCTTTTAAGAGAATTAACATATTTTATTAGGAGAGCTGGTCATTTTTGCCCAGCCTTTCTCCATATACATAATAAAAAAGAAAAATTGGAGGAATCATTGTGCGGAATACACATGCATTTGAAAATAAAAAAGTACTAGTCATTGGACTTGCAAAGAGTGGAGTGAGTGTAGCAAAACTTTTACACCAGTTACACGCGGATGTAACAGTAAATGATAGAACACCACTTGAGGAAAGTGTAGACGCACAAGAGTTAGTCGCTGAAGGCATTAAAGTAGTCTCAGGAGGACATCCACTAGAATTACTCGATGAGCCCGTTGATTTCGTTGTGAAAAATCCAGGGATTCCTTATTCAAATCCATTAGTTGCTAAAGCAGTCGAGAAGGGCTTGCCTGTTTATACTGAAATCGAAATTGCACAACGTGTCATGGAAGGAACCGTTCTTGGAATTACAGGTTCAAATGGGAAAACAACAACGACAACATTAACGAACCTTATGTTAAAAGAGTCATTCCCTGAAAGAAGAACTTTTGCTTGCGGAAATATTGGTGTTCCTTTATCCCTACTTGCAGGAGACTCAAAGGATTCGGATATCTATGTCACTGAATTATCAAGCTTCCAATTGATGGGGATTGAAGCGTTTCGACCTAAAGTAGCGTGTATCGTGAATATCTTTAGCGCTCATTTAGACTATCATGGGTCTCGCGAAGAGTATGTAAAAGCAAAATTACAAATTACTAAAAATCAAACAGAAGAGGATTTCCTAGTATATAACGCGGATTTCCCAGAGTTATATGAGTTTATTAAAGGTCATACAAAAGCAACATTAGTACCATTCAGCCGCAAATCTGTGTTAGAACACGGTGCGTATGCGGATGAAACTACGATTTACTTTAATGGAGAAGCAGTTATGCCACTTGAAGCGATTCAAGTACCGGGCGTTCAAAACATTGAGAACGTGTTGGCGGCGGTTGCCATTAGTAAATTACAAGGTGCAACAAATGAAGGAATCGAAAAAGCGGTTCGTTCATTCCATGGAGTAAAACACCGTACACAATATGTGAAGACTATTGAAGGTCGTAAATTCTACAATGATTCAAAAGCAACAAATATCATTGCAACACAAACAGCGTTACGTAGTTTTACAAATCAATCTGTTGTATTAATTGCTGGCGGACTTGATCGTGGGAATGGTTTTGAGGAATTAGAACCATCACTTGGAAATGTCCGTGAAATGGTCGTTTACGGAGAAACAAAAGAGAAGTTAAAAGCTACTGCTGAAAAACTATCTATTCCAGTAACCGTAGTAGAGACTTTAGAAGAAGCAGTGCCAAAAGCGTATGCAGCGAGTCGTGAGGGTGAAATTGTATTACTTTCACCAGCATGTGCAAGTTGGGATCAATTTGCTAATTTCGAAGTGCGCGGCGATTGTTTCATTGAAGCAGTAGAAAAACTGTAATATATAGGAGAAAAAAGATGAGAGTATTAGTTTCAGGAGGAGGAACGGGTGGTCATATTTATCCAGCTCTTTCCTTAATGAATTATTTGAAAGAACAAGA
>CAUVJW010000099.1:0-4322 GCA_963552295.1 uncultured Streptococcus sp.
AGCTTCTTTAAGGACGCGAAGGACTATCTTAAAAATTAAGATGTGAGATAATTAAAAATAAAAACAACCTATTGTTTAAGGTCAGTGTGGCTTTAAGCAATAGGTTTTTATGTTAGTTGTGATGGTGATGGCAATTACATTGTCCTGGTAGGCAGTTACATGCAACAGATGTTGGAGCAGTGGCTGCTTTTTCCTTTAAGGCGCTCACTAATTCTTGAATGTCATCTTGGCTCAAAGTGGCCTTATCGATCAGTGTATGTAATAAATTTCCATTCTGTTTATGGCAAACTTGTTCTAGAAGCACATCGGTCTCTTGGTCGAGTTGTGCTTTCTCAGAAATCGTCGCAGAGTAGTGGAATGGTTTCTTTCGATTATCGATTTGGATATATCCTTTTTTGGTTAAACGGATAATGAGGGTTTTAATCGTCGAGTCACTCCAAGAAAATGAGCGTTGCAGTTGCTCGATAATATATCCACTTGTGCTATTTGGGTTTGCCCATAGAACACGTATAATTTGACGTTCAGAAGGGCTCATTGGTTGAAATTCTGTCATAAATAGAACTCCTTTCTACAGGTTTAGTCTACAGTCGTCGACCGCTTTTGTCAATCGTTTTACTTGATTTTTTGAGTACACTAAATGTCGGGGGTAGGTGGTAGGAGTCACTATATTTTGTGTTTCGTAAAAAAAACAATACAAAATGTTGTTAAAATGTTGCAAAAAACTTCTAGGCTGGCTATAATTAGTTTCGTGAGTTTCAAGTGAGCTAGAACTGCATGAAGGTGTATTTCGAATTCAGAAATGGAGTAACTGTGAAAGTCGTTTATTTATCGCTAACTGGAAAGACAAGACAATTCGTAAAAAAATTGAACTGGGATTTTATCGAAATTTCTAGGAAAAATCCTACAGTACAAATGGAAGAACCTTATATCGTCATTACACCAACTTATGGAGAGCAAGTGGCGAATTTTTTTTATGAATTTATTGATTTTGGCGAGAATCGCAGCCTGTTAAAAGGGGTCGCTGGTTCAGGGAATCGCAATTTCAATACGAGTTTTTGTTCAAATGCCAGAGCGTTAGCGGTTAAATATGAAATTCCATTGCTGCATTGCTTTGAAAATCAAGGTACAGATAAAGATGTACAAATACTAATAGAAAAGGTGAGAGAGATTGGATAGTCCAAAATTAATTAACAAGACTCAAGAAGTTACATACTTCGCATTAAACAATGAGTTAAACCGTCCAGTTGATGGGAAAATTCCATTGCATAAAGATCGTGAAGCGGTTCGTGCATTCTTCTTAGAACACGTAAACCCAAATACAGTTTTCTTCTATACATTAGATGAAAAACTGGATTACTTAATTGAACACGATTATTTAGAAGCAGAATTTTTAGGGAAATACAACCGTAAATTCGTTAAGAAATTAATGAAAGAAACGTACAAGAAAAAATTCCGTTTCCGTTCATTCATGTCTGCATTTAAGTTCTATAAACAATATGCAATGAAGACAAACGATGGTCAACGTTACTTAGAACGTTTTGAAGATCGTATTGTATTTAACGCTCTTTTCTTAGCTGATGGCGATGAGCAATTAGCACATGATTTAGCAGAAGAAATGATTACACAACGTTATCAACCAGCAACACCAACATTCTTGAATGCCGGAAGAAAACGTCGTGGAGAACTCGTTTCATGCTTCTTAATTCAAACAACAGACGATATGAACAGTATCGGTCGTACAATCAACTCAGCTCTTCAATTATCAAGAATTGGGGGAGGAGTGGGGGTAAGCTTGTCTAACGTTCGTGCAGCAGGTGACCCAATCAAGAAAATTGAGAATGCATCAAGCGGTGTTGTTCCAATTATGAAATTATTAGAAGATAGTTTCAGCTACTCAAACCAATTAGGTCAACGTAACGGTGCCGGTGCGGTTTACTTAAACGTATTCCACCCAGATATCGTATCGTTCTTATCTACGAAAAAAGAAAATGCGGATGAAAAAGTGCGTGTGAAGACATTATCACTAGGTCTTGTTGTCCCAGATAAATTCTATGAATTAATCAAAAACGACGACATTATGTACTTATTCAGCCCATACGATGTGGAACGTATTTATGGTGTGCCATTCTCATATGTGGACATCACTAAAGAATATGACAACATGGTAAACAATCCTGAAATCCGCAAATCTAAATTACGTGCGCGTGACTTAGAAAATGAAATTAGTAAATTACAACAAGAATCTGGATATCCATATGTGGTGAACATCGATACAGCAAACCGTGTAAACCCAATCGATGGAAAGATTATTATGAGTAATTTATGTTCTGAAATCCTACAAGTTCAAGAGCCTTCAGTCATTAACAATGCTCAAGAATATGAACACTTAGGAACAGATATTAGCTGTAACTTAGGTTCAACAAATATCGTGAACTTAATGAAATCTCCTGACTTCGAACGCTCTGTAGATGTAGCTGTTCGTGCGTTAACGTTTGTAACAGATCACTCAAGTATCGATGCTGTTCCAACTGTTAAAAACGGAAACAGCAAAGCACATACTATCGGTCTAGGAGCGATGGGATTACACACATTCTTTGCATTAAATCAAATGGAATATGGCTCACCTGAGTCTATCGAAGCAACTGATTTATACTTCAGAATGTTAAATTTTTACACATTGAAAGCAAGTAACAAGATTGCTAAAGAACGCGGTCAATCATTCGTTGGTTTCGAACGTTCTAAATACGCAACAGGTGAATACTTCGACAGCTATATCGCTGAAGAGGTACAAATTCAATCTGACAAAGTGAAGAAAATCTTTGAAAAACTTCCAATTCCAACTGTAGAAGATTGGAAACAATTAAAAGAAGATGTGATGAGCGGTGGATTATATCACCAAAACCGTTTAGCAATTGCGCCAACTGGTTCAATCAGCTACGTAAACGAAACAAGTGCTTCATTACACCCAATCACTCGTTTAATTGAAGAACGTCAAGAGAAGAAGACTGGTAAGACTTATTACCCAGCTCCATTCTTATCAAATGACACTTTACCATTCTACAAATCAGCGTACGATATCGATATGCGTAAAGTAATCGATGTATACGCAGCGGCTCAAAAACATATCGACCAAGGAATGAGTTTGACACTCTTCATGCGTTCAGAACTTCCTGAAGGATTATATGAATGGAAAGAAGGACGTACAAACAAGATGACAACACGTGACTTAAACATTTTACGTCACTATGCGTGGAATAAAGGCGTCAAGTCAATCTACTATGTACGTACATTTACAGAAAACAACGATGAAATCGGAAGTAATGCTTGTGAAAGCTGCAGCATTTAATGGGAATACGAAAGAAAGGACATAAGCTCGTGAGTACAAAACGATATTTCAATGAGATTCTTTCTCAAAAATCTACACAACCAGTAGAGTACTATAAAGCGATTGACTGGAACCAAGTTGAAGACATGATCGATAAATTAACTTGGGAAAAACTAACGGAGCAATTCTGGTTAGATACACGTATCCCAGTATCAAACGACTTAGACGACTGGAGAACTTTATCACCTGCAGAAAAAGATGTTGTGGGTAAAGTGTTCGGTGGATTAACATTATTAGATACGCTTCAATCAGAAGAAGGTGCAAGCTTAATGAAAGATTACGTGCGCACTCAACATGAAGAAGCGGTTTGGAACAATATTCAATTCATGGAATCAGTTCATGCGAAAAGTTATTCAACAATCTTCAGTACATTGCATACAAAAGCAGAAATCGAAGATATTTTCGAATGGACAAACAACAATGAATACTTGCAATTCAAAGCGAAAAAGATTAACGAAATCTATCAAAGTAGAGATGCCTTGAAGATGAAAGTGGCTTCTACAATGCTTGAAACTTTCCTATTCTATAGTGGATTCTTTACACCACTTTATTACTTAGGAAATAACAAGCTTGCCAACGTGGCTGAAATTATCAAGTTAATCATTCGTGACGAGTCAGTTCACGGAACTTATACAGGGTACAAGTTCCAACAAGGCTACAATGAATTGTCTGAATCAGAACAGGAAGAAATGAAGATGTGGGTATACAACTTATGTTTGGAACTTTACCAAAACGAAGTGAAGTATACACAATCTATCTATGACCAAGTTGGTTGGACTGAAAAAGTTAAAGTGTTTATTCGTTATAATGCGAATAAGGCGCTTCAAAACTTAGGGTTCGATCCATTGTTCCCGGATACTGCTGAAGATGTGGATCCGATTGTGATGAACGGGATTTCGACTGGTACAAGTAACCATGACTTCTTCTCGCAGGTTGG
>CAUVJW010000100.1:0-4318 GCA_963552295.1 uncultured Streptococcus sp.
TCACAAAAGCAGATAGAGGAATAGTAAGTTTCTTTGATAGACGTAGAGAGTGCATGGTTGGTGAAAATGCATCATTTCAATAAACTGAACTCGCCTTTTAGCCGAACTCTGAACTGATAGTAAGAGTATCCGCCTCGCCAGCGTTACAGGTAAGATGAGTAAAATTATTAGGTGGTAACACGTATTGCGTCCTATCTGTCAATGACAGGTGGGGCGTTTTTTATTTTGAAAGGAGTGAATCAGATGACATTTAATCATCTAGAAATCGAGCCAAAATGGCAAAAATATTGGAAAGAACATCATACGTTCAAAACAACAGAAGATCCTTCTAAGAAAAACTTTTACGCGTTAGATATGTTCCCTTATCCTTCAGGACAAGGACTTCACGTAGGACACCCAGAAGGTTATACAGCAACAGATGCCATTTCTCGTATGAAACGTGCACAAGGATACAATGTACTTCACCCAATGGGATGGGATGCATTTGGACTTCCTGCAGAACAATACGCTCTTGACACAGGAAATGACCCTGCAGAATTCACGAAAGTAAACGTTGCGAACTTCAAACGTCAAATTAATGAATTAGGGTTCAGCTATGACTGGAATCGTGAAATTAATACAACGGATCCAGAATACTATAAATGGACTCAATGGATTTTCACTAAATTAGTGGAAATGGGACTTGCATATGAAGCTGAAATTCCAGTGAACTGGTGTCCAGCTCTTGGAACAGTACTTGCTAACGAAGAAGTAATCGATGGTAAGAGTGAACGTGGAGGACATCCTGTTTACCGTAAACCAATGAAACAATGGATGCTTAAAATCACAGCTTATGCGGATCGTCTATTAGAAGATTTGGATGATCTAGATTGGCCAGAAAGCATTAAAGATATGCAACGTAACTGGATTGGTCGCTCAGAAGGGGCTCAAGTTCGTTTCAACGTTAAAGGAACAGATGAAAGCTTCGAAGTCTTCACAACACGTCCGGATACATTATTTGGAGCGACTTACAATGTATTAGCGCCAGAACATGAATTAGTTCAAAAGATTGTCACTCCTGAACAAAAAGAAGCAGTAGATGCTTATATTGCTGCTGTTTCTACAAAATCTGACTTAGAACGTACAGAACTTTCTAAAGAAAAAACAGGAGTATTCACTGGAGCATATGCGATTAACCCAGTGAACGGGAAAGAAATTCCAATCTGGATTGCGGACTATGTATTAAGTACTTATGGTACAGGTGCGATTATGGCCGTTCCAGCGCACGATGAACGTGACTATGAATTTGCTAAAGTCTTTGGATTAGACATCCTTCCAGTCATCGAAGGCGGAAACGTTGAAGAAGAAGCATACACTGGTGACGGTGTGCATATCCATTCAGAATTCCTTGATGGATTGAATAAAGCCGACGCGATTGCAAAAATGAATGAATGGCTAGAAGAACATGGCGTAGGTGCAGCTAAAGTAAGCTATCGTCTACGCGACTGGTTGTTCTCTCGTCAACGTTATTGGGGAGAACCAATTCCAGTGATTCATTGGGAAGACGGTACTATGACAACTGTTCCTGAATCAGAATTGCCATTAGTATTACCAAAAACAGATAAAATTCGTCCTAGTGGTACAGGTGAATCACCACTGGCTGCAATTGATGACTGGCTTTATGTCACAGACCCTGTAACAGGTAAGAAAGGTCGTCGTGAAACAAATACAATGCCACAATGGGCAGGAAGCTCATGGTACTTTGTACGTTATGTTGATCCACATAACAAAGAAAGACTTGCAGATCCTGAAAAAGTAAAACAATGGTTACCAGTTGATTTATATATTGGTGGTGCAGAGCATGCCGTTCTTCACTTACTATATGCTCGTTTCTGGTATAAAGTGTTATACGATTTAGGCGTGGTTCCTAACAAAGAACCATTCCAAAAATTATTTAACCAAGGAATGATTCTTGGTGAAGGTAACGAGAAAATGTCTAAATCAAAAGGAAATGTAGTAAACCCTGATGATGTGGTTCGAGAATATGGTGCGGATACATTACGTGTTTATGAAATGTTCATGGGGCCACTTGACGCATCGATTGCTTGGAGTGAAAAAGGACTTGAAGGTAGCCGTAAGTTCCTAGACCGCTTCTGGAGATTGATGATTGATGATAATGGTAAAATGCGTGACCGTATCACAAAACTAAACGATGGTAAATTGGATAAAGTGTACCATCAAACAGTGAAGAAAGTGACAGAAGACTTCGAAGAGTTGCATTTCAATACTGCAATCTCTCAAATGATGATTTTCGTTAACGAAGCTTATAAAGCAGACGCATTGCCATTCGACTACATGAAAGGTCTTGTACAATTGATTGCGCCATTAGCACCGCATATGGCTGAAGAAATCTGGAGTAAATTCGGATTCACAGAATCAATTAGCTACGAACCATGGCCAACTTACGATGAATCTAAATTAGTGGAAGACGAAGTTGAAGTGATTTTCCAAGTCAATGGAAAAATTAAAGCACGTGTAATGGTTCCAACTGACGCAGATGCTGCAGCTCTTGAAGCACTTGCAAAAGAGCATGATTCAGTGAAATCTGCCATCGAAGGAAAAACAATCCGCAAAGTGATCGCTGTTCCAGGACGTTTAGTAAACATCGTTGCGAACTAATGGAATTTGAAAGGATAGTAGAATGATTTATTTTGATAATGCAGCAACAACGAAAATTTATGATGATGCATTAACGAGCTATGTTCAAGTTAGCCAAAAGTTCTTCGGAAATCCATCGAGCTTACACCAGTTAGGAGTCGATGCTTACCAAGTGTTGACCAAAGCTAGAGCTCAAGTAGCTAGTTTATTATCAGTTCAACCTGAGGAGATTTTCTTCACCTCAGGCGGAACTGAATCGAATAACTGGGCGATTAAAGGAACAGCTCTAGAAAAATCTGTATTTGGGAAGCATATCATTACGACAAAGATTGAACATCCTTCAGTCATTCAAACATGTAAGCAACTTGAACGCTTCGGGTTTGAAGTGACGTACTTAGATGTCGATTCTAAAGGGATTGTAAGTGTAGACCAATTAAAAGAGAGCATTCGTAAAGATACGATTTTAGTAAGTGTGATGGCTGTTAATAATGAAGTTGGAGCAGTTCAACCGATTGCCGAAATTGCTAAAGTACTTGAGGAATATCCATCGATTCACTTTCATGTGGACGCTGTTCAGGCAGTGGAACGCGCAAGTCAGCTCCTTGCCATTGGACGTATTGACTTATTGAGCCTTTCTGCACATAAATTCCATGGACCACGAGGCGTTGGGATTATGTATAAGAAATTTGGACGTAAGATTCAAGCGCTCTTAACAGGTGGCGGACAAGAAAAAGGGGAACGTAGTACAACGGAAAACCTTCCAGGAATTGTAGCTACAACAAAAGCTTTGCGAATGGCTTTAGAAGAAGAGTCAGTTACGGGGGAACTTCGTAGTCAATTATGGAAAGAGTTAGCAACAAAATCTGAAATTCGCATCTTCTCGCCGGAAGATGGAGCAAGTCATGTATTATGCTTTGCCATTAAAGGCGTTCGTGGAGAAGTGGTTGTTCATGCTTTTGAAAATCATGGCATTTATATTTCTACGACTTCGGCTTGTTCAAGTAAAAAAGGAGATTCATCTAGTACGCTTTATGCGATGGATGTGCCAACTGAATGGGCGACAGGAGCCGTTCGTGTAAGCTTCTCAAACGACAATACGAAAGAAGAAGTCGAACAGTTTATCGAGGTTCTGCATCAGTTAATGAAACAATTTTCGTTTTTAAAATAAAAGGAGGAAATCGTTGAAAACTAGAATTTTGATTCGCTATGGTGAACTTTCTACAAAGGGTAGAAACAAAAAAATGTTCACTCAAAAATTAGCGTCAAATATTAAAAAAGCCTTAGTAGACTTTCCTCAGGTAAAGGTGATTCCTGATTATGACTTTATGTATTTAGATTTACATGAAGCGCCTGAAGAAGCAGTCATCGAAAAGGTAAAACCAATTTTTGGGATTCAATCTATTTCGCCAGTATATATTGTTGAAAAAGATATGGAAGTGGCTAAAAAAGTTGTTCTCAACTTATTAAGCCAAGAAGATCTTGAAGGAAAAACATTTAAGATTATGACAAGACGATCGGATCACACATTCGAGATGGATACGAATCAAATCAACTTGTTTTTAGGGGATGCTGTTCTTGAAGCATTTCCAGACATCAAGGTTCAATTAAAACAACCAGATATTACGGTACGTATTGATGTGCGACGTGAACACTTAATGGTGAGTCTGAAGACAATCCAAGG
>CAUVJW010000101.1:0-4314 GCA_963552295.1 uncultured Streptococcus sp.
ACTGTTTTATAAGCGAACGTTCGCTCAACAGTGATATTAATTTATCATAACTGATAGCCAATTTCAACTGAAATGACTAAGAATTTTTTTGATATTTTATTCTTCTCTAAAAATTCAAAAAAGAGCCTAGGTTACATGAACCTAGACTCTCATATATATTCTATTGTACGACTCCAGTATCGATTGCTACACCATCTCTTTTAATGATGTATTTACCACTTGGAACTTGATTGTTAAACGTAAAGTCGATTGTTACAGTTGTATTCTCAGAAATTTTAAATGTACGATATGCAGTATTAATTTTGTTGTTTGCATCTTGAATAAAGATTTCAACTGTATTTTGTTTTGCTTCTTGGGCGTTTGATCCTGAGTTAGCATTATTACCGTTTGTCTTCTTCGCTTCATAAGGAATCGTGAATTGACGAGAAACTACTCGTTCTCCTTTTCCTTTTGAGATGACAACTGTTAATGTATCACCTTTTTTAAGAGCTGTGCCTTCTGCTGGTGATTGTTTAATAACAGTATCTGCTGTTTCATTACTATTTTCTTCTGAAATTTGTAACTTCAAACCATGTTCTTTCGCGTAGTCTTCAACGCCTGAACGTGAATAACCTTTTAAGTTGATTAACGTTACTGGTTCTTTCCCTTTAGAAACGGTTAAAACCATCTTCGTGTCTTTGGCGACTACTTTCTCACCTTTAGCAACACTTTGTTCCATTACCTTGCCAGATTCTACAGTATCCGAATAGCTTTCTTTCTTCTCTACTGCAATTCCTAATTTTTGCAAGGCTGCTTTAGCTTCATCGAAAGTCTTACCAGTATAATCTCCGACTTCAACGGTGTCTTTACCAGCACTTACTTTTAATACGACTTTAGATTTTTCTTTTACAGAACTCCCTGCTTTAGGGTTCGTCTCTACAACTTTCCCTGCTTCGACAGTGTCCGACTTCACTTTTTGCACATCTGACACTTCAAGGTTCGCATCTGCTAATTTGACTTTTGCATCTGCTTCAGTAAGGTTCGTTACATCTGGAACTTTTACGTCTTTTGGAGAAGTTTGAATAAATGCATAGATAGTTCCAGCACTAATGATGATAAATAGTAGCAATAAAATCCATGGCCATTTCTTTTTCTTCTTTTTAGATTCCTCTTGAACAACTTTCTTTTCTTCGTCAAATTGAATTTCAGGAACCTCCTTACTTGTTGCTGGTACCTTACGAGGAATTGGTCCTGTCGTAATTGGTTGCAACACCTTTGTTTCCTGACTGAAAGCAGTCGGTTTAAACATTGGCTCGTGTAAACGTTCTGGATTTAAGCACGTTTGTAAATCTTCCAACATTTCATAACAACTACTGTAACGATCAATAGGTTCTTTCGCTGTTGCCTTCAACACCACATTTTCTAAACTTTGTGGCACGGTTGGTAGCATCTGTGAAATTCGAGGAAGTGGCTCTTGGAAATGTTTCAACGCGATTGAAACTGCTGATTCTCCTTCAAAAGGTACTTCACCGACTAATAACTCATACAATACGATACCGAGTGCATAAATATCACTGCGGATTGTTGCCATTCCACCTCTTGCCTGTTCAGGAGATAAATAATGAACAGAACCAAGCAATGTATTTGTTTGTGTTAATGATGTTTCAGAAAGTGCAATTGCAATCCCAAAGTCTGTAATTTTCACATTACCTTCTCTATCAATCAAAATATTTTGAGGTTTGATATCACGGTGAATGATTCGGTTTTGGTGAGCAAGTTCAATCGCTGAAACGATTTGTGTCATAATGCGAACGGCTTCACGTGGTGGAAGAGGACCTCTTTCACGAATGTACTCTTTCAAATCCGTCCCTTCGACGTATTCCATTACAATGTAATTTGTTCCGTCTTCTTCTCCAACATCATATACACTAACAATATTTGGATGGACTAATTGTGTTGCTGATTGCGCTTCTCGTTGGAAACGTCTCATCGCTGCTTCATTTGTATGGAAGTCTAAACGCAACACTTTTACTGCCACGGGTCTTTCTAGAATTAAATCTTGTGCTAAATATACAGTGGCCATTCCACCCGTCCCGATATGAGACTTGATTTTATAGCGACCACCAACTGTTTTTCCTGGTGCAATCATTCTTCTACCTCCTCCCTGGCAGTATATTTTGCAATCGCAACTGTAATATTATCGCGACCTCCCGCTTCATTTGCAGCTTCGACCGCTTTATTTGCTTGCGTTGTTACATCTGAATAATTCCCTAAAATTTCTTTAATATATTGATCTTCAACCATGTTCGATAATCCATCTGAGCAAAGGAAAATCGTGTCTCCATCTTTTAGGCTCACTCTTACAAAATCAATCTGAACATTGAGCGTAATCCCTAATGACTGCGTTACAATATTTCTTTGAGGATGGCTTTTGGCTTCCTCTTCTGAAATCTCTCCAGATTTTAACAACTCCTGTACGAGCGTATGATCTTCTGTTAATTGTTTAATCTGATAATTGCGATACAAATAAGCACGGCTATCACCGACGTTTGCAATTAACAATTCAGACTCGATAACTACGGCAACCACAATCGTTGTTCCCATTCCATCTAACTCACGATATTGATTCGCTTTTTGAAAAATACGATCATTTTCGGCCTGAATATTTTTAACGAGCCATTGATAAGCGGCTTCTGTATCCGTAATACTTTCTTCTTCCCAACGTTTTCCCAAATGCGATAATGCCATAGCGCTTGCTACATCCCCAGCATTATGCCCACCAATTCCGTCACACACGACGATCATCGGTACGTTTTGAGTATTCAAAAAATATCCGGCAGCATCTTCATTTAAAGTACGTCTCTGGCCGACGTCACTCTTGATGGCTATCTTCATATTTTTCCTCCTGTTGCGAATTATTTTCTTACCATCCTTGCGATGAAAAATCCATCCGTATGATATTCATGCGGTAGAATAGTAAGCATCGGATTCTCCATTGTACAACCAAATTCTTCGATTGGTTGTAACTCAAATTCTGGATGTCCTTCTAAAAAGCTGTGGACTACTTCTTCGTTTTCTCCCTTGTTAATTGTACAAGTAGAATAAATCAGTTTTCCACCTTTCTTTACCATTGTAGCAATTGAAGACAAAATTTCCAACTGTATTTTTGTTAAATTTGTTAAATCTTCACTATTTTTTGTGTATTTTATATCTGGTTTACGTCGCATCAGACCTAAACCTGAGCACGGAGCATCCACAAATACCGCATCAAAACTTTCTTCTTTAAATAACTCTTTTGCTTTTCTAGCATCAAGAGCATGTGTATGAATACGGTCTTCTACTCCTAGGCGTTTAGCATTTTGATGGATTTTACGTAATTTATTTTCATGTAAATCTAATGCCTCAACTAGTCCACCCTCTTTGGCTACTAAATAGCTAGCGAAATGAGTGGTTTTCCCTCCAGGAGCAGCACATGTATCGAGCACTTTATCTCCATGGTGCAACCCTCCTACTTGAGCCACCAATGAGGAAGACTCGTCTTGAACCGTTACGATTCCTTCTTTGAATGCTTTTGATTGCAGTAAATCCCCTTCCTCGACAATCACTGCGCGAGGAGACAACTTACTCGGCTGAACCGTTACGCCTTCTTCTTTTAGAAGAGTTTGTACTTCTTCAATCGACATATTCGGATTTTGAATACGCGCGCTTAAATGTGGCGCAATATTTAAACTTGGGAAAATTTCTCTAGCTTCTTCCCCATATTGTTCAAATAATAAATCTACAATCCAGCGCGGCATACTATATTCGACACTCAAGCGTTCCCGTTCATCTTTAATAGAAGAAACTCCATCGAATCCTGCTCGTTGCACATTTCTAAGAACACCATTGACGAATTTTGCAATTCCTTGATGGCCACGTTTCTTAGCAATCTGTACTGCTTCATAAATGGCTGCGCGATCTGGAACACGGTCAAGATACGCCATTTGGTATACGGTCATTCGCAGTAAACTGAGTACCCATAGTTCCATTTTCTTTTGTTTCTCGATAAATGGTTTTAAATAGAAGTCTAATGTCAATTTACGTTGAATAGTTCCATAGAACAATTCCGTTAATAACCCTCTATCTCTTGCATCTAATTGATGTTTTTGTAACACATTTTGAAACGCAACAGTCGAGTATGCTTGATTCTCTTCTACATTCGTTAATAATTCTACGCAAATGTCACGTACATTACTCATGGTTTAATCCCTCAAAAACGGCATCGTTCTTCAGCCATTCTGAAAATCCATTCATAAATGCCTTCGCATCCATTTGAGCTTTTCCTGCTGGTTGAAG
>CAUVJW010000102.1:0-4307 GCA_963552295.1 uncultured Streptococcus sp.
CGATATGATTCCCCGCTATGGTTTCAATAAATGTCTGATAAGCGAATTCTCTTTTTAATAGATAACGCAATACCATAATCGCCTTCTTGGCTTAAACTCTACTCGAGGAGAGAGTTTGGAAGTTCTATTCTCGACAAGGGGCAAGGGAGAAGAAATAGAGTGTGTGCGTTTCATGAGGAGAGTAGATGTAACATTTTTGTTACGTAACAAAAATGTTACATCTTGAAGTGAGAGTGGAAATTAACAAATATGTTAATTTTAGGCATAAAAAAACAGCCTTGCGAGACGCAAAGCTGTTTGAAATGTTATTTATATGTGTCTTCAAGTTTTGCCATGAATGCGCCAAGCCATGTACCGAATCCTAACATCACAACGCAAGCAAGGTATTGAACGATATCAAATCCAGCGTAGTTTGTTGGGATGATCATTACAGTTGAAGCAAGCACGATTCCGAAAATGAAGTGGAATAATTGTGGGTAAGCTTTCTTAAAGATGTAGTGTACAAGTTTTGAGAAGAGCGCTAATGTCACAAGTCCACCTAATGCGATTGGAAGGATTACGCTCATGTCTAATGTTTTGAAACCATCTGACATTTGTTTGTACATACCCATATATACGATGAAGTTTGATGGGCTAAGTCCAGGAACGATAATTCCTAAAGCAATTAATCCACCAGCAATCATCCAAGTGAAGAAGTTTGCTTCCACGCTACCGCCGATTGCATTTTCACCTAAATAAAGAAGTACGCATCCGCCAATAAATGAAGCGAGTAGAATGATAATATCGCGTGTTGAGCGACCTTCTTTTCCAGCTTCTTTCCAAAGAGCAGGGATTGTTCCGACGATACATCCGATGAAGAACCAAAGGATGATTGTTTCAAAGTTTCCAAGTAAGTAACTTACGCCGAATGATAGAACTACGATGCCTGCAAGAGCACCGATTCCGACTGGTAAGAAGAATAATACGTTCTTCTTGAAGTCTTTTGTGACGTTTGCTAGGAAAGCAATCATGCGTTCATAAAGTCCAAAGATAGCAGCTAGTGCACCACCGCTGACACCTGGTAGGATAAATCCTGACCCGATGAACATTCCTTTAATGAATCGTAAGAACCAGTCATTTTTCTTTTGTTTATCTAATTGATGTTGAGTTGATCTTTGTTCCATAGTACCTCCAATAAATAATTCTGTCTTCTATTATACTGTAATTTGAAGGATGAGCAAGTAATGTTAAGTCTCTTAAAGAAATCTTTCCATTCATTGCGTGTTAAATGCTTTTTTGTTATACTTGAAAGGTGAAAGTTTATAGTTTTTATGACTTAAACAATCTAAATTTTCAAACTGAAAGGAGTTGAATGGATGAAAATTGCTGTAGTTACAGATAGCACTGCTTACTTAACGAAGGAAGAACTTGCTGAGTACGGTGTTTACGTATTGCCGATGTCTGTTATTTTCGGACAAGAAACTTATCGTGAAGAGATTGATATTTCTGCTGAAGAATTTTATGCGAAAGTAAAAAGTTCTCCAGTCTTTCCAACAAGTACACAACCAGCTGTAGGGGAAACATACGAATTATTCCACGAACTTGCAAAAGATTATGACGCTATTATTCCTATTACTATTTCTAGTGGAATTAGTGGAACTTACCAAACATGTGTGGCTGTTGCCGAAGATATGAAAGACGAAATAGCCATTTATCCAATCGATTCAGAAATTAGTTGTGCGCCGCAAGCACGTGCTGTAAAACTAGCCGCTATCATGGCGAAATCTGGAGAATATTCACCAGAAGAAATCGTTGAAACAGTTCAACGTCTTGTAGATCGTACGACAGCTTACTTTATCGTTGATGATTTAAGCAACTTGCAACGTGGTGGACGTTTATCAGCAGGGGCTGCTTTAGTGGGCTCAATGTTGAAAATCAAGCCAATCTTGACATTCGTTGATAAGAAAATCGTTCCTTTTGAAAAGATTCGTACACAACAAAAAGCGATGAAACGAATTGAACAATTATTCGCTGACGAAACAGGAACAACAGATGGTGACGGCTATGAATTAGTCATCATCCATGCGAATGCTCCAGAAGCTGGTGAAGCTTGGAGACAAAAAATGCAAGAACAATATCCTAAATTACGTACTTCATTATCGTATTTTGGACCTGTAGTAGGAACTCACCTTGGTGAAGGTGCCCTAGGGTTCTCGTGGGATATCGTACAAGAAAAGAATTTAGAAAAATAAAGAGTGGGGGAACCCGCTCTTTTTCTTCATGAAACAGAGGGATACAAATGACACTTGTTGTGAAAAAGATGTTAGCCAATACATTAAAAGAACTAATGAATGAAAAGCCGCTGACGAAGATTACTGTACAGGATTTAACGAAGAGATGCGGAATAAGTCGTCAAACGTTTTATAATCATTTCCATGATATTTATGAATTGGTCGAATGGATTTATTTAAATGAGGCGCATATAACGCTTGGTGAGAATATTTCTTATGAGAATTGGCAAGACGCCCTGGAGGCACTCTTCCAATATATGGATGACAATCGCAACTTTGTCCTTAACACGTATCGTTCTGTTAGTAAAGAAAATGTCGAGAGACTCTTGCAACGAGAAGTGGAACGGTTCTTGACAGATTTGATTTTTAATGAAATTAATGTCAGTGGCGAAGAAGCAGAGCAGGTACAATTCTCGATTGAGTTTTATACGTATGCGCTCGTTGGTGTAGGACTTGATTGGATTAGTCGTCAAATGCCTGGTACGGCCAAAGAACTCGTTGAAAAAATCGAACAAGTCATGATTGGAACGATTGTAGCTCGAATTTCTCAGTAAAAAACTTTACAATTCCATCCCAGTGTCCAAAGTTTGGACATTGGGATTTTTTTGTCTATGGTGTTTTTGGTGAAACGGGAGTAGAGTAATGCATGTAAAGAACAAAACCTGATTTTCAGGAAATAGGAGGAATTACTATGTATCATTCAAATGGAAATTACGAAGCATTTGCTCGCCCTAAAAAACCACAAGGCGTTGACCAAAAATCAGCTTACTTAGTTGGTTCAGGACTTGCATCCTTATCAGCAGCTGCTTTCTTAATTAGAGACGGCCAAATGAAAGGAGAAAACATTCATATTTTAGAAGAACTTCCACTTGCAGGAGGAAGCTTAGATGGAATCTTAAATCCAACACGCGGATTCATTATTCGTGGGGGACGTGAAATGGAAGACCACTTCGAATGTTTATGGGATTTATTCAGATCAATCCCTTCATTAGAAGTGGAAGATGCCTCTGTGTTAGATGAGTTTTACTGGCTTAATAAAGAAGACCCTAACTTCTCACATTGCCGTGTAATTGAAAACAAAGGACAACGCATTCCAGATGATGGCCAATTCACTTTAAGCGATAAATCAAGCGAAGAAATGGTGAAACTATATATGACATCTGAATCTGAATTACAAGGGCTAAAAATTACCGATGTATTCAGTGAAGAGTTCTTCGAATCAAACTTCTGGACTTACTGGGCTAGTATGTTTGCTTTTGAAAAATGGCATTCAGCGATTGAAATGCGCCGTTACATCTTACGTTTCATTCACCATATCGATGGTCTACCTGACTTATCTGCATTGAAATTTACGAAATACAACCAATACGAATCACTCGTTTTACCACTCGTGAACTACTTGAAAAAACATAATGTTCAATTCGAATACGATACAGTTGTTAAAAATGTGATTGTTGAACATGTTGGAAGCGACATGATTGCGAAAGAACTTGTGTTAGAAGTAGGTGGTGTTTTAGAAACACGCAATCTTACAGAAAACGACTTAGTATTCGTGACAAACGGTAGTATTACTGCTGCAACAACATACGGAGATAACAATACTCCAGCTCCAATTTCAAAAGAATTAGGTGGGTCATGGAGCTTATGGAAAAACTTAGCCAAACAAGATGAACGCTTCGGACATCCAGAAGTATTCTGTGAAAACTTGCCAGACCAAAGCTGGTTCGTTTCAGCTACAACAACTGTAAAAGACAAACGAATCGCTGAATACATTCAAAAAATCTCAAAACGTGATCCTTATGCTGGAAAAGTGGTAACAGGAGGAATCGTAACAGTTCGCGACTCAAATTGGATGATGAGCTACACATTAAACCGTCAACCACACTTTAAAGCACAAAGTAAAGATGAATTAGTCGTATGGATTTACGGATTATATTCAGGAATCAAAGGAAACTATGTGGAAAAACCAATCGAAGAATGTACAGGGATTGAAATTGCCGAAGAATGGTTATACCACATGGGTGTTCCAGAAGAATT
>CAUVJW010000103.1:0-4204 GCA_963552295.1 uncultured Streptococcus sp.
AAAGCCGCCAGCTCCTTCGTAATCATTTTATGTGCTATTTATTTTATGAGTCTAAGTTAAAAATACTCTGATAGAACGATGTGACAAATAATAGACTCTTCGCTCCTTACTACTGTGCTGAAACATTCATTCTGCTTTTCATTCTGTAAGCTGGGTGCTGTCTAGTTGGTTCTTAAGGTGCTGGGACTAGAGCTTTTCAAGCCAGAGGGCGCATAGAGTTTGGACGGCTGGGATAATCGTAGTGATTGAGCCGTGGTTATCGTATGCCTTGTACCAAAGTTTGCCCGTTGAATCGAAGGCGTATTGGTACACGACGAGCCAATGATTTTTATACGGGCTACCAAGAGCTGTTGTGGTACCTACGACAACTGGAACGCCGTCTTCAAGAAGGCCTGGCACGACCTTTTCACTAAATAAATTAAAGTGTGTCTTATAACCATATTTCTTCCACTCGTTATTGAGGCCGCGTTGCACGTCCCAATAAAAAGTCCCGCGATATGGCAGCGCGTATTCAATTGACGATTCCATGCCTTTTAGGAGCTCATCCATCGATTGTGTCACGACGCCTTCACGTTTGGCCATGAGGACCGTTAACGAGGCAGCCGCATACGTTCCGCAGACGCCTGGTGTCTTTTCATTCACATACGCTTTGAACTGCTTCATATCCTCTTCAGGAAGGCCTCGCCATTCTACCGTCTCTTCTAATGTATGTTTCTTCTCCCACTTCATTCGCATTCTCCTAATTGTTCAATAATGATAGTCTTTATTTTTCAAAATGATATTCTTTCACTTGTAAGTTTTCGTCGAGGTCAAATACAAGCGGTGTTCCTGTTGGAATTTCGAATTTCAAGATTTCGTCTTCGCTAAGGTTGAGTAAGTATTTCACCAAACTGCGAAGTGAATTGCCGTGCGCTACGACTAAAACGTTCTTGCCGTCAAGTAAATCCACCGCAATCTTATCTTGCCAAATTGGAAGCACGCGGTCCAAGGTTGTTTTCAAGGTTTCCCCTTGAGGAAGGTCCTTCACTTGTAGATGTTTGTAGCGTGGGTCTTTGGCTTGTTTGGCTGCTTCTTCCTCGCTAAGCAGTGGAGGCATCACATCGTATGAACGTCTCCAAAGCAACACTTGTTCGTCGCCGTATTTTTCGCGTGTTTCTTGTTTGTTGAGTCCTTGTAAGGCTCCATAGTGGCGTTCGTTTAATCGCCAGCTCTTTGTTTCTGGTAAATAGTCTTGATTTAATTCAGACAAGACGATGTGTCCTGTGTGGATAGCTCTTTTTAATACTGATAAATAGACATGATCAAATTGGATGCCTAATGAACGCAGCATTTCCCCTGCGTGATGCGCTTCATCTACCCCTTTAGGAGTTAACTCCACATCGCTCCAACCGGTAAATAAATTAAGGGCGTTCCATTCACTTTCTCCATGTCGAACAAATACTAATTTCATGTTCATTCCTTCTTTCTGAATTTCTACTTATATTGTACGCCTGTTCTCAGAAAGTTTCAAAGAACGACGCCCGATGTGTTGCCATTTGCCCTAAATCATCATTTAGTGGTAAAATAAGCTGATATCTATTTCATTAGATGATTGGTAGAAACACTACCTGAAAGGAACATTATGAAATTACTAACGATTATCGAAAAGATAAAACGATTCTCGAATCAGGATTTAGCGCTGTACTTACTCATTATCAGTAGCTTCCTTCCGTTTTATCTATTTCTAACATTGTTCGTCTTATATATCATCCTTCTCGCCTTTACGGGAAAATTAAAACAAGTCTTTAAAGACCTATTATCCCACCCGTTCTTACTGGCGTTTATCGGATTTAGCTTTATCGTATCGATGGTAGCTGGCAACTATATCGGCGCTGTCATCTCGGTTGGATTCGTGATGTATGCGATATTCTTTAAATACTATCAAAGACGATTGACACCGGACTTTTTCCATATCGTTCTACAGACCGTCTTACTCCTCAGCATTTTTGCCGCGGGATTTGCGTTCTTAGAACACTACGAAATCGTTCATAAATTTAACTACACCTTCCTCTCACCAAAGATGCAAGTATGGCACCAAAACCGTGCGGAAGTAACCTTCTTTAATCCGAACTACTACGGCATTATTTGTTGCTTCTGTATTATGATTGGCTTCTACTTACTCAGCATCACGAAGAGTTGGTTCTGGAAGTTCATCGGCGCTGTCGCGATTGGGATTAACCTATTCGGCCTCAGCTTCACTCAAAACAGAACGGCTTTCCCAGCGATTATCTGTGGAGCAATTATTTACCTCTTCACGACAATTCGTAGCTCGAAAGCATTCTGGCTCAGCATCGCCGCATTTGCAGTTGGACTCATGTTCCTCTTCTCAAGTGACATCGGTGTTCGTATGGGAAGTTTTGGCTCATCCATGGAAGAACGCGTTTCAATTTGGAATGCCGGCGTGGTTCTCTTTAAACAAAACCCATGGTTCGGGGAAGGACCTCTGACCTACTTGCATAGTTTTGCAAGAATCGGAGCTCGCTACCACGAACACGCGCACAGTTTATATATCGATACCATTTCAAGCTACGGAATTATCGGAACATTGCTTCTTGCGATTTCTACCCTTAAACCGGTACGTATGCTTTTAGAAATGAGTCGCGATCCTAAGAAACGTCCCATCGTTGGACTCTACGTTTCGTTTATCGTTGTACTCTTCGTTCACGGTATATTCGACGTAGCCATCCTTTGGGTACAAAGTGCATTCTTATTCTTACTAGTAATGACAAGTATTCCAATGTGGATGAAACAAGAAGAAAACGTCATGCCACATAAATAAACGACAAAAAACAAAATCCCAAGATTCACGGCTGTGAACCTTGGGATTTTTTGTGTGCTTTTATTTTGTTAAGTTACGGATGTTTTTGAAGATGTCTTTATGGTTTTCAATCTTCGTATCATTTCCGATTACGACAAACGCGTTTTGGTCCATGATGGCTTTCATCGTTGGAGCGTATGCGCGTACCTTTTCAGGAGTGACCGCTAAGATTTCATCGCGAAACTGTTGCACTTTCTCTTGCGTTAGATGCGTGAAGTAACGCGTGAAGGCTACTGCCCCTTTTTGAGCCGCAGAAAGTGGACGGTCAATCGTGCTGAATGTACCAATCAAGTTCTTTTCAAACTCTGCTTCAGATAAGTTGAAGTTTTCTAAGTACTCTACTTGTCCATCATAACGTTCGAGCGTTTCAACGATATTTGGGTCGCGGTAAGAAAGACCTGCGACGTCCCCTTTATCCGTGATGACACTCATACCGCCGTATGCCCCACCTTGAACACGAACCGTATTCCATAAGTAATCAAGTCCTAGAACTGATTTCAAGAATAAGTTCATACCGTTCACTGGAACACCAAGAAGCGTTTGGTTATATCCTTTTGCGACATAGTTGATTTCTTGCGCTGTCTTGAACCCTTCGTTTAACACTTCCACTGGATTTGTGAAGGCTTGTTTTTCAACTTTGTGGTTTCCAAGATGCTTGAAGAAGTCCTCTGACACTTGTTTGAAGTGGTCGAAGTCAACTTTACTTCCGACAAAGGTTGCCACTAATTGGTCTGTTGTTAAAATGGTTTCTAACACAGCTTTCAAGCGGTCGATAAACGCTTGAGGGTTCGCATCAAAACTAGCGAACACATCGCAAATGAAGTCGTAGTAGTCGATTCCTTCAAGCGATTGTAAGTATTTCGCGCCTTCGTAGTAGTAAGATTCTAAACGACGAAGTGCCGCCACGTGTGAACCATAGTTGAAGTTCATCTCTAAGTCAGCTTTCACATTGAGTAAGAGCTCTTTAATCTTCTCAACATCGTCTAAGTTTGAACGATGAACGATTTCTTCAATCAAGCTTAAGAGTTGTGGTTGGTATTCAGACAATGCCTTACCGCTCACAGTGAATTTAGGATAGTAGATGTTGTCCGCTACTGATTCCGTGATGACTGTCGCGTTTGTTCCGATGCCTCCAGTGTAGAAGTCGATTTCTGTGCTGAGGGCTTCATCTGTGAAGTTTTCGGTTCCAACTTCCCCTAGTACTTCCGTTAAGAAGGCCACGACTGGAATGTCTTCTGTCTTCACGCCTGATAAATCGAAGTAATACTTCACGTAAGAAATGCCGGCTGTGAAGTCTTCATAGTGTAAGAAGGTTGGTTTGCCTTCTGATGCTTCCACTGTTAATGG
>CAUVJW010000104.1:0-4159 GCA_963552295.1 uncultured Streptococcus sp.
TGTTTTAGGTGAAACTGCAACTCCATGGTTAGAACGTGTTGAAGTAAAATAATAAGTTAAGAGTGTTGCTCTTAAACACCTGATGACCGCTGTGGTTTCTTTAAATCCTTGCGGATATCTTCATAGTAATAGTGATGAGGCACCGGCTCGAGTCTAAGGTCTCTCGCCTTTAAAGCCTCAAAGGGGACGTACGGAATTTTATTCCTACGTCCCCTAATTCGTTTTAATGCAAATTCCCATCACTATTACTATAGAATCCGCAAGATTCTTTGAAACCACAATTGGTGTTGTTCGCAACGCTCTACTTTTTTACTTCCACTAACCATGGATTGCGGAGGAAGGGAGAAAGAAAACAGAAAAAAGGCCGGGCGAAAAATCGCTCGGCCATTTTGGGGTTGATTATTTTTTGATGCTGTATTTTGTACCTTCGAGGGATGCTTGTAATGCGTCGACGCTTGCGTCTCCTTCGACTGTAGCTACTTTGTTTTCTAAGCTGACTTCAACGTTTGTCACGCCTGGGACGTTTGAGAAGCGTTCCTTCACTGTGTTGGCACATCCTGCGCATTTGATTCCTTCTAAATTGTATTCTTTTTTCATCATAAATCTCTCCTTTATAGTTATGCTTTCCAGCGTTTTAATCTTAGGGCGTTGAGGACAACGGATACGGAACTGAAGCTCATTGCGGCTCCGGCAATCATTGGGTTGAGGAGTGGTCCGCCAAAGAGGTGAAGAACTCCCATCGCAAATGGAATTCCGATAACGTTGTAGGCAAATGCCCAAAATAGATTTTCTTTAATATTACGGATGGTTGCACGGCTAAGTTTTAACATCGCTGGTACATCCATCAAGTCGCTCTTCATTAAGACGGCGTCTGCAGATTCGATAGCTACGTCTGTTCCGGTACCGATTGCGATACCAACTTGTGCTTGTGCAAGAGCTGGGGCATCATTGATACCATCCCCCACCATCGCCACAATATAGCCTTCTTCCTGTAATTTTGAGACATAATTTGCCTTATCTTGCGGTAAAACTTCACTAAATACGCGGTCAATCCCCACTTCAGCCGCAATCGCTTGTGCAGTTCGTTCGTGGTCTCCTGTCATCATGGCTACTTGAATGCCCATTTCATGTAGGGTTTGGATGGCACGTGCGCTGCTTTCTTTAACAGTATCCGCTACAACAATCAAACCTTGTACGGCATCGTTATAGCCGATATAGAGTGGTGTTTTTCCTTGTTCGGCAAAACGGTTCGCTTTTTCGTTCATCGCCTCATCCACAAGACCATTTTCACGCATCCATTTTTCATTACCAAGGAAGACAAGCGTTTCACCCACGTGGCCTTTAATCCCAAAACCAGGAATGGCTTCGAAGTTCGTGACTTCATCAAATGCAGCCCCTTGTTCTTTGGCTTTGGCAACAATCGCTTCGCCAAGAGGGTGTTCGGATGCTACTTCAAGGCTAGCAGCTAGGCGAATGAGGGCATCTGCATCGGTAGAATCGGCAGTGACCACATCTGTGACAACAGGAGTCCCGTTTGTAATCGTACCTGTTTTGTCGAAAACAACCATATTCACGTGGTTGGCTTCTTCCAACGCTTCCCCACTCTTAAGAAGGATTCCATTTTCGGCCCCTTTACCAGTCCCAACCATGATAGCAGTTGGTGTCGCAAGCCCTAACGCACATGGGCAGGCAATGACGAGCACTGAGATGGTAATCGTGAGGGCAAATACCCATGATTCTTGTCCAAGGAAATACCAAGCAAGTCCAGAAACAAGAGCCAAGACGATTACGATTGGAACGAATACTCCAGATACCTTATCGGCCAGTTTGGCAATCGGTGCTTTGGATCCTTGTGCTTGTTCGACTAACTGAATAATTTGAGAAAGGGCTGTGTCTTTCCCGATTTTTGTTGCTTTTAGAATGAAAGAACCTGTCTTGTTTAAACTTGCTCCAATCACTTCATCGCCAACTGATTTCGATACTGGAATACTTTCCCCTGTTAACATCGATTCATCAACGGTTGAGTTTCCTTCTGTCACGACGCCATCGACTGGAACTTTTTCACCCGGTTTGACACGAATGAGGTCGCCCACTTGCACTTCTTCTACAGGAATTTCTACTTCTTGTCCGTCGCGTAAAACCATCGCCATTTTAGGAGCAAGGCCTACGAGCGTTTGAATTGCCATGGATGTTTTCCCTTTTGACACGGCTTCGAAGTATTTTCCAAGTGTGATTAAGGTTAAAATAACGCCGGCTGATTCGTAGTAAAGGTTCATCGCAAAATGCGCGTGCCCTTCTAATACGTGGTACGTTCCGTAGAGACTATACAGGAACGCAGCGCTTGTGCCAAGTGCGACTAAGCTGTCCATGTTCGGATGTCCTTTAGACAAGGCCTTAAATCCATCCACGAAGAAACGACGTCCAAGCCAGATAATTGGGAGAACTAGCGCCAATTGAATCAACGCGTAGCTCACAGGGCTTTGCATTGGGCTTAGAAAGGCTGGCATTGGAATTCCAACCATATCGGCCATTGCGATAAAGAGAAGTGGCACGGAGAAAATCGCTGAAATGGTTAGGTTTCGCTTCATTTCTCTTAAGTGCGCTTCTTTCTTTTCGTTCTTTTCTTCAAGTTCTTCTTCCACTGATTTGCCACGAGGACGAGCGCTATATCCCACACCATCGACCACTTTGGCGATGTCTTCAGGGGTCACGTTATCGGTTGCTTCAACAGTCATGATCTCGGTTGCCAAGTTGACGCTGGCTTTATCAACGCCTGGAATTTTGCTGACGGCATTCTCGATCGTCATGGCACATGAAGCACAACTCATTCCTTCAATAATGTACTCTTTTTGTTTGCTCATTACTTTCACCGCTTTCGTTTACATTTGTAATTTACATTGTTAGTTTACACCAGTAATCTACAAATGTCAACAGGAAAGCTTAAAAAATTTTTTTGAATAAAAAAACTCAAGCCAACAGCGATTCTGCCAGCTTGAGTTTGGGATAGTCTATTTAATTTGCTGAAGATAAAATTTCTTCTATCGTAGTTTCTCTCTCTTCGATTAAATCGTAAAAGCCAACATGAACACCCTCTTCATATAGCCAACATAAATCTGTCCCATACGGTGCATCGAAAATCTCAAGCATTACTGGAGCGATCTCATAAATGGAATTGGCTCCTAGAATTTTGAAATTGGCTGCATCTGAAAGATACTCTTCATCATCTTCAATGGATAATAGATTCCATCCGTTCAATGGAGGGATGGAAGATTGATCACGAAAAGTATATCGAATCGGCTTGCCCTCAAGAATATTGTTCGAAACAATAAAGCCACCAAAATCACTATTATTAATCATTGTACTCCTCCATTCAATTAGGAAATAACAACATTGATCAAAAATGAAGTTGATTAACCTCTTAATTTGCCGTTTTGGCCAAGGTTTTCGGCTTTAATTTCTTGAATAATGATATGAATATGTTCTGTTGGAGCGCCAGTGTGTTTAGAGACCACTTCTGTCACTTCTTTGACAAGGGCTTCTTTTTGTTCACGGCTTCTTCCTTCGATCATTTCAACATGAATAAATGGCATGGTTGTGCCTCCCTTCGCTTAAACTAGTTTATATAGTTGCTCTTTGGTTCTATTCTACTCCTAATTGGGTGGAAATACTAGGTGTGGTGCTGGAAATGCCTCACACCCTGTATAGTTGAACTCGGGCTCACAGGACTGACGTCCACTTCCCAAACCATACGCACATCGTTTTTAACGATGCTTGCGTTGGTTTGGTCCAGTGGTTCAGTCCTGAGCGTTCGCCCTCATATCCTGTTTTAGTCGGGTTCGGCTTCGCAGAAATGGCGTGCGTTTCCCCAAACGTACGCACGACTCGTTCCGAGTCCTTTGCGTCGTTCGGGTCCAACGTTCCATTTCTGAGCGCGAAGCCTCACACCCTATATTTCTCTATTAAAATTTTCATGGTTTTGTTTGAAAAGAGCACGGTGAGGATGGCGGTATTCAATGGGAGCGAGATCATATTTTTCAGGATTCGCAGTGGCATAAAGGCGGCGAAGGCTTTTTGCGTCATCATATACACCCAGATTGAATTCAGTCCGAGGTTACAGAAGATGGTGACGAGTAATACTGTCATAAAGATTTGTTCCCAT
>CAUVJW010000105.1:0-4102 GCA_963552295.1 uncultured Streptococcus sp.
CGAAGAAGTTTCAAAAGGTGCTAACGTACCAGTTTGGGAAAAAGCTACTTTGAAATAACAAAACCTTAAGAGGCGTGCTTAGCATGCCTCTTTATTCAATGAAAGAAGGCAAAGACGATGAGCGAAATTAAACAAAAAGCACAAGCGTTAAACGAATATCTTGTCGCAACAAGAAGACATTTTCATGAAAACCCAGAATCAAGCTTAAAAGAGTACGATACTGCTGCCTACATTCAAAAAGAATTAACTGCATTTGGAATCCCATTTGAAAAAGTGGCTGAAACAGGAACTTTAGCCATTATTAAAGGGGGCAAAGGCGAAGGAAAGACAGTTTTACTTCGTGCCGATATCGATGCGCTAGAACTTCCTGACTGCACTGGTAAACCTTATGCGTCTAAACGTCCTGGGTTAAACCATGCTTGTGGACATGATGCGCATACGACAATGGGTCTAGGAACGGCTAGAGTCTTGAATGAATTGAAAGATTCGTTTGCAGGAACTGTCTTAATCGCGTTCCAACCTGCAGAAGAAATCGGTGCGGGAGCGAAGCAATTTGTCGCTTCTGGAAAAATCGATAATATCGATGAATCTTTTGCGATTCACGTTAATTCAGGACTACCCGTTGGATCGTTTGCGGTGGAAGGTGGACCAGTGAATGCTTCATGTGATATTTTTAAAATCAAAATCACAGGGAAGAGCGCGCACGTTGGACGTCCTCATTTAGGGCATGACGCGCTAGTAACAGCCAGTGAAGTTGTTGTTGCGTTGCAAACCATCGTCGCTCGAGAAGTGAATCCAATCGACCGTGCTGTTGTCGGAGTTGGTAAATTAAATGCGGGAACTCGTTACAATATCGTTGCCAACGACGCCGAAATCGAAGGGACGATTCGTGCGTTCAGCCATGAAACACGTGCTCATTTGAAAGAAGCGGTAACGCGTATCGCTAAAGGAATCGCTGAACTGAACCGTTGCGAATTTGAAATCGATTGGTATGATGCGGCAGCTCCAGTGATTAACACACCAGAGTTAGCAGAAGAATTCCAAAAGGTAGTTGCAAAAATAGAAGGAATCGACAACCTGATCACAAAATACGAATCATCTATGGGTGCCGATGACTTTGCGGACTACGTAGTGAATAAACCTGGTGTTTATGGCTTACTTGGTAGCCAATCTGGAGAAGAGACAGCTTATGGGCATCACCATGAAAAATTTGATATCGATGAGCGTGTATTAGCGCTTGGTGTTGAAATTGAAGTGAAGTATTTCTTAAGCAGACTTGCTTAAAAATGAGTGGGAAGGGTCGAAATGTTTTTCGGCCTCTTTTTCATTTTAAAACGTTAAAAAACTATAATATTTCTTGAAATGTAATAGGCAAGAAAGAAGCCGTATGCTATAATTCTTTTGTATCTGAAAATAGAACAGTTGTTTTTCAGAAAGAGATTTTGAAAAGGTGCTCGGGAGCAAGTTATGAAACCATTATTAGAACAATTAGAACTAAATACGAAACAAGATAAAATCATTTACCGACACGATTTAATGCCGGAAGAAGAGTTGACAGCAAGTCTTGTCTGGGAGTATTCAGATAAGCTAGCAGCGTACTTACATGAAACATACAAAGGGAATAAATCTCCAATCGTGGTTTATGGTCATAAACATCCATTTATGTTGGTGTACTTCTTGGCTTGTGTAAAATCAGGTCATGCTTATTGTCCGGTTGATGTGAATACACCGATTGACCGCGTTGAAGATATTATCGCAACCGTTAAGAGTCCAGTCGTGCTCGTGAGTGAAGAGATAACGCTAGAGGTACCAACGTTGACAGTTCCTGAAGCTAAAGAAGTGATTGCTTCAACGACGGAACGTATTTCAAAAGAGCATTATGTTCAAGGGGAAGATATTTTCTATATTATCTTTACTTCTGGAAGTACAGGGAAGCCAAAAGGAGTTTCGATTACTTACAATAACTTGAACCACTTCTTAGATTGGTATACGGGTTATTACAAAGAGAAAGGACCTCAAGTCTTTCTTGGACATCCGCCGTTCTCATTTGATTTATCAGTAATGTCACTTTGGCCAGCACTTTATATGCATTCGCCACTTGTTCAAATTGATAAAGAGCACTTGCAAGATTTCAAAGTGTTATTTAAAACATTAGAAGCGTCTAAAGCAACGGTGTGGATTTCAACGCCATCGTTTGCGGAAATGTGCTTAGTGGATCCAAGTTTCAACCAAGATTTGCTTCCTGAATTAGAACAGTTCGTGTTCTGCGGAGAGAAGTTATTCAGTACAACCGTTGAAAAATTAATGGAACGATTCCCACGCGCAGAAGTGGTAAACACATATGGCCCAACGGAATCGACGGTTATGGTCACTTGGATGCCATTAACAAGAGAATTGTTAGAGAAGTATCCAGATAATCTACCAGTGGGTGTGATTAAGCCTGGAACAACCGTGTTAATTGATGGTCCAGAAAGCGGAGAAATCATCATTTACGGAAATACAGTGGCAAAAGGTTATTATGAAAACCCTGAAATGAATGCGAAACATTTCTTTGAAGTGGATGGTGATCGTGCATACCGTACAGGGGACGTGGGACATTTCGAAGGAGATTTATTATTCTGCGAAGGACGAATCGATTTCCAAATCAAATTACACGGTCACCGTATTGAGTTGGAAGATATCGACAATAACTTATTGAAGAATCCGAAAATTCGTCAGGCCGCAACGGTTCCTTCGATGGCGGATGGAAAAGTAAAATCGATTACGTCATTTGTCGTGTATAATGAACCAATCGAAAAACGTTTTGAAACAGTTAAACTCGTGAAAAAAGAATTGGCGCAACATGTGCCGGAATATATGATTCCAAAGAAAGTCGTCTTCTTAGACGAAATGCCGTTGAACAATAACGGGAAAATTGATAAAAAACAATTAAAGGAGCTTGTGTAGTCGATGCATTATTTTGAAGGTCTCTCTTTCTTCATGACGCTAGGACTCGTATTAATCGTAGCGTTCATATTAAATGTCTTTCAAAAATCTACGTATTATCTATCATTACTATTCTCAGTAGTGATGGTCTATTTCGTGTTTATTAAAACGCCGGACCAACTGATTGCGCTATTGGGATTTGTAGTGTTAGGGTACATTTTGATGCAGATGACCTCTAAGCTGAAGGATCGCAAGAAGACAATGCCGATGATGGTGTTGTTAGCAGGATTGCCGTTAATTGTGGTGAAAGTTTTACCTGTGTTTCATGTGAATGGATTTGGATTTTTAGGAATTTCTTATATGACCTTCAAATTAGTCCAAATCATTATTGAGATGTATGACGGGTTGATTGAAAAACCAATGTCTGTTCTCGATTACACCCATTTCTTGTTATTTTTCCCAGCGCTTAGTTCTGGTCCGATTGACCGTAGCCGACGTTTTATGGACGATTGGAATAAACAAAGAAGTCGCGCGGAGTATTTAGAACTCGCAGGCACAGGTATTTTTAGGTTAGTTTTAGGTTTATTCTATAAATTGGTATTATCCGGAATGGTATTCCAACATATGAATGGACCGATGGGGAAAGACGTGACCTATCTCATCGGGTATATGTATCTTTATACCGCGTACTTGTTCTTTGACTTTGCTGGATATAGTTTAATGGCGGTAGGGGCAAGTAATATTCTTGGTGTCGAAACGCCGATGAACTTTAATTTTCCATTTATCAGTATCGACATTAAAGACTTCTGGAACAGATGGCATATTACGCTATCGACATGGCTACGTGACTTTGTGTTCTCGCGTGTTGTAATGCGATTTATGCGTAAGAAAGTCTTCAAGAAGAGACTGACGACGGCGATGGTTGCCTATATGATCAATATGACCTTTATGGGATTTTGGCATGGGGTGACGCTGGACTACATCATCTACGGTGTGTATCACGGGGTACTGATGGCGTCATTTGAATGGTATCAGAAGAAGTCGAAGTTTTATAAGAAAAACAAGAATAAGACATGGTATAAAATCACAAGCTGGCTCATTACGATGCATTTAGTAATGTTAGGATTCTTGATTTTTTCAGGAAAACCATTATTATGGATAAGTAAATTAATTTCAA
>CAUVJW010000106.1:0-4083 GCA_963552295.1 uncultured Streptococcus sp.
CTTGAAATTTAATTTCCACTGTGTTACATTCAAAGTAAGGAGTAGAAAACGCTTTTGTGTAGGCGTTTCTGTGACTTTTATCACAAAATTCGTTTAGGAGAAATGGCAGTTTTGGAACAGTATCATACAGGTACCATTCGATTGATGGGAACCGTCATCGAATTGAAAATTGCGCATCCAGAAGGCGAGCGTTTATTGGCTGAAGTTTTCGAGCAATTGAAGCGATATGAACATCGTTTTAGCGCGAATGACCCAACTTCAGAGCTAATGGCCGTGAATTTGGCAGCGGGAAAACATGCAGTTTGTGTTCATCCAGAGATTTTTCATTTAGTAAAAATAGGACTGGAAAACAGTTTAGCTGCGGGAAGTCGGATGAATATCTTGATTGGCCCAGTTGTTCAAACATGGCGCGTGGGCTTTAGTGATGCACGAGTACCAACGGATGAAGAGATTAATGCCAAACTGCAACTGACCGATGCAACGAAAGTCGAACTGAATGAAGAGAGTCAGACGATTTTTCTGTTGGAAGAAGGAATGCGAATCGACCTTGGTTGTATTGCCAAAGGGTATATTGCCGACTTGGTGATAGAGCAGCTAAAAGAGCTTGGAGTAACCTCTGCGCTCATAAATCTTGGTGGGAATGTTCTTACACTAGGACCAGCTGTTCATCATGAAGATGGGAATTGGTGGATTGGGATTCAAAACCCTAAACTCCTGCGTGGAGAAAATGTGGCGCTTCTTCCGATTCAAGATGAGTCGATTGTGACATCAGGTGTCTACGAACGGGTGCTAGAAGTGGATGGGAAGAAATACCATCATATTTTGGACCCTCATACTGGATATCCAGCAGAAACAGACGTTGCGAGTCTGACGATTGTATCGAAGCAATCCGTGGATTGTGAGATATGGACGACTAGACTCTTTGGAAAAAAAGCACACGAAATCTTATTCGAAGTGGAACAACACCCTAACATCGAAGCTGTGTTGATTTTGGAAGATGATCGTATCTTCTATACATCAGGACTTGCTTCAAAGATTCAATTACTCGAAAGGAAGTACTCAAATGGTTAAATTAATCGGTTTAGTCGGAACAAACTCTAAAAAATCAACAAACCGTCAACTATTACAATACATTCAAAAACATTTTTCAGAACAGGCGGAAATTGAACTAGTCGAAATTAAAGACATTCCAATGTTCAACAAACCAACTCCAAAAGTAGTGCCACAAGAAGCACAAGCAATTGCAGATAAAATCGCTGCAGCGGATGGAGTCATCATTAGTACACCAGAATATGACCACTCATGCCCAGCTGTATTAATGAACGCCTTAGCATGGTTATCTTATGGTATCTACCCATTATTAAACAAACCTGTCATGATTACAGGAGCATCTTACGGAACATTAGGTTCTTCACGTGCACAAAGTCAATTACGTCAAATCTTAAACGCGCCAGAAATTAAAGCACGCGTTTTACCAAGTGATGAATTCTTATTAGGTCAAGCCTTACAAGCATTCGACGAAGAAGGTAACTTAAAAGATACAGCAACTGTTGAAAAATTAGAAAAGATTTTCGAAGATTACTTATTATTCATTGAAATTACAAAACAATTAGTTCGTGCAAACGAAGCTCGTGAAAAAGAAGCGAAAAACTTCTCATGGGACAGTTCTAAAAAATAAGGAGTGACAGTAGAAAATGAAAATTATTGGTATCGTAGGATCAAATGCGGAATTTTCGCATAACCGTTTATTATTACAATTTATCGAAAAGAAATTCAGTGACTTATTCGAGTTTGAAATCTTAGAAATTAAAGATATTCCAATGTTCAACCAAGACGAAGATCAATCTAAGAGTTTCCCAGTACAATACATGTACAACAAATTGATTCGTGCAGATGGTGTGATTATCGCTACACCTGAACACAACCACACAATCACAGCTGCGTTGAAGAGCACATTAGAATGGATGTCATTCAACTTACACCCATTCGAAAACAAACCTGTAATGATTATGGGAGCTTCTCACTATGACCAAGGTACTTCACGTGCGCAAGTGCATTTACGTAAAATCTTGGATGCTCCAGGGGTAAACGCATATGTATTACCAGGGAACGAATTCTTATTAGGAAAAGCAAAAGAAGCATTTGACGAAGAAGGCAACATTAAGAGCGAAGGAACAGTATCATTCTTACGTTCTTGCTTAGAAAACTTCGTGAAATATGTGGAGGTTGTCAAAGTGCTACGTAAACCATTACCAACACCACCAGAAGATTTATATTGTACAAACCCTATTTCAACAACAATTGAAGGGGTAGACCCAGATGATCCAGAATGGGTTGAAAAAGCAAGTGAAATCGTTGGAGCAGCGCAAGGAAACGACTATGTGCGCTTAGACCATGGTTTATTAACGGTTGACCAAATCGATATGTTCTTAAAAGCTTTACCATTTGAAGTAACATATGCCGATGACAACAACCAATTCTTGTACTATAACTTCAACAAACCAGCTAACAAGATGTTGGCTCCACGTGTGCCAGCTCAATCTGGTAATCGTTTATCTACAGTTCACCCACCACGTACATTCAAAAATGTGGAATACCTCATTGCGAACTTACGTGCAGGAAACGTGGATTACTTCCGTACAATCGTTCCAAACACTCCACCAGAAATCATCAACGTACACAACTACCAAGCAATGTACTATCCTGATGGTTCTTACGCTGGAATTAACGAAATCGTATTTGACTTCAAACCATGGTTAGATTGGTACTTACAAACAACTGGACAACGTTTAGTAAGCGCAAATGGTGCTGCTCCAGCTGCTGACGCAACAAGTGGCGCTTCAAACAGCGGACACTCAGCTCCTGCTCCTGCAGCAGATGCTACAAGTGGTGCTTCAGATAGCGGACATTCAGCTCCAGCTCAAGCACAAGCAGTAGATGCTACAAGCGGTGCTTCAGAACACTAAAATTAAAAGCGAGAAAGCTAGGCGAATTTTTGCCTAGCTTTTTTGTGTTTTATAGACACAATGGACCTTTGTTCACGCCTCAGAAACAACTGGAAACTGTTTTCTTAAAATTAACAAAAATGTAATGTTCCTAGTATCCAAGTGTAGTGGTTTTGAGCTATAATAAATAGGAGTTTAAGGAATGGAGAAAAACAGTGGGGACTATGAATTATCAAACAACACCTTCTCAAGCGCCGACGCACCCACATCCTCCCAAGCAAAAAGAGAAAAAACGGAGTGCGGCATTCGATGGCTTGAAAGGTTTTTTTATACTAGCAATTATTACATATTATTATTTCCAACATTTATTACCGGGCGGATTTTTAGCCGTTAACGGATTTTTAGTGGTCGGAGGCTACTTGACGTTCCGGAATAATATCAAAACATTCGCGGAAGATTATAAAGAGCGTTTCCCAGTGAGAAGCTTGAAGAGAATGTTCTTCCCGATGCTCTTTATGATTGTCGTGACGGTCGCGTTTTTATTCGTGGCGGCACCGCAATTACTATCCAATATCCGAGGCATGGCGCTTTCGGCATTATTCTTCGTGAATAATGATTATCAAATTTTCTCGCAGCAATCTTATTTCGTACAATCGGCGAATCCGAGTCCGTTTGTGCATCTCTGGTATGTATCCCTTTATGTGCAATTATTAATCGTAGGGTATTTACTTCGAAAACTGATGAAGAAATTGAACTTCCTCAGAATGCAGGAGTTCGCGTTACTCGCATTCTTGACGCTCGCGTCTGCAGCGGGTATGGCGGCACTCTATTGGTTTGAACAAGATCCGTCTCATGTGTACTACTTAGTATCAACGCGTCTATTCTCGTTCACATTCGGGGCGTTACTTAGTTACATTCATGAAGGAAAATTACTACTTCCTGAGCGAGAATCAGGCTCTGTTGTTCCAAACGCATTGAGCCTCATTTGTTTAGGAGCTTTAGGTTGGATGTTTACAACGTTCAATGGAACGCAAGCAGAAGTGTATTATATGATGATGTTTATTTCATCTTTTGTGATGATGCTTCTTCTCTCTTGTACGATTCGCGAGGGTGTGGGGGTTCATTACCTCTTCAGCTT
>CAUVJW010000107.1:0-4055 GCA_963552295.1 uncultured Streptococcus sp.
TCCGAGGTTACAGAAGATGGTGACGAGTAATACTGTCATAAAGATTTGTTCCCATCTGAGTGGTCTCTTATATAAGAAGTATCCGTAGATGAGTCCTCCGACAAGGGCTGTGAATGTGTATCCGATGAAGAATTGTCCACTCTCTCCACGGAAGAAGTTTCCGAGGATATCGACTAGGATTCCCACAAGTGCTGCACGCCATGGTCCCAGCATCACCCCTGCGATAGCTGCTCCGATAAACCCAAAGCCGATTTGTACGTAGAGGCCGAATTTAATTGCCGGCAACATTTCCATCACAAGACGAATGGCTACGACCATCGCCATCACTGTAATATCCAGTGTTCTTTTTCGATTGTATTTCTTTGTATTTTCCATATTAGCATCTCCTTTAATTGTAAAGAGTTGCTCCATTTAACTACTTCTATTTCTAGTGTTGTTTAAATGCAGCGAATGCGACTAAATTACCGCAATGTTTCCATTTTCGTCCCAGTGGCAACATTCCATCCGCCGGGCACTTAACGCAATAAAGTCTACTCTGATTTTAGGTTCTAGAAAATTTAGTTCCTACTTTCCATGAATCTCCTTTCTTACTCTTGGTTAGAATACCTGTCCTTTCTTGGGACGTCAAGCAAACTATATTTTTATGCTTTTGAAGGGGCCAAACCTGAATGAAAACTTGCTTCCAATAATTTTCATAACTATTATTAAATATTTCACTTAAAATTTATATAACGTTTAAGATTGATACCGTTTTCCCTAACGTGTATAATATTCTTAACTCTCTTTAGAAATAGAAAGGTTAGACAATGAGCAATGAACGTTATTTAATGATGGAATCCGATATTAAGAGCTTATCGTTTCAATTGGAATCTATCACAAAATCTAAATATGACAGCGACTGGCATAGTACGCTCCATACGCACCCTTTTACGGAATTATTTTACGTTGTAGACGGAAAAGGCGAGTTTAATATTCAAGGCCAACGTTTTCCTGTAAAAGCAAACGACTTTGTCATTATCAATCCGCAAGTAGAACATACAGAATTATCTTCTCCAGATGAACCGCTGGAATATATTGTGTTAGGCATTAATGGGCTCTCCTTCTCAAACTTAACGCCCGTGTCGGAAGGTGGACATCCATTTTCATTCTTCAACTTGCGAGATGAGCAAAAAGACATCTTGCGTTATTTGAATGCGATGGTACAAGAGGCCACTTCCCAATCGATGAGCTACGAATTAGTGTGCCATAACTTATTAGAAATCTTATTAATTAAAATTTTGCGTCACCAACACTTCGACCTTGAAGTCGGCAAACAAAGCAAGGCGACAAAGGATATTTCGTTTATCAAACACTACTTAGAAACGTACTATCACGAAAGTATTCAGCTAGAAGACCTCGCTTCGATGACGCACTTGAGCCGTTTCTATATTTCACACAGCTTTAAGAAAGAAATCGGCATGTCTCCGATGGAATATTTGATTGCCATCCGGATTAAAGAAAGTAAGATTTTACTACGAACAACGAATTACTCGATTTCTCAAGTGGCGGATATTGTTGGATTTACCACTCCAACGTATTTTTCAAAACAATTCCGTAAGAGCACAGGGATTTCGCCAACGGATTATCGGGAACAATATCAAGGAGTTCAGAAATGATTAGACAACCTAAGCGCGATGAGAGACGACAAATCATCCCGCTGATCGAACTGATTATGCAAGATATGGAACTGCCGATTCTGGAACACACGAGCCCGGAAATGCTCTACGCGATGCTAGAAGAAGCCATGCTCGATGACCAATTTCGCTACGGACTGAAGAACACGCTTGTGTATATCCATGAAGGGAAAGTCGCTGGGGCTATCTTCGGCTACCACGGACACTTAGAAGACGCGATTGACGACCCGTTCCACCGATTGTACGAGGATTACAATACCCCGCATCAAATTCCGCTCTACGAGGATAAGGAAACGATGCCTGGTGAATGGTACATCGATATATTAGCGGTCTATCCCGAATATCGTCGTCTTGGAATCGGCCGTAAATTATTGGTCGAAGTAGAAAACTTAGCACGCCAACAAGGGGCTACAAAAATCGCCCTCAACTGCGAGAAGGACAATACGAAGGCCTATAAATTATACGAAAAACTAGGCTACACGCCTGAGAGTGAACGCATCTTAAGCGGTCATCCGTATTACCATATGACGAAAACCTTATAAAAAATCCCACTTTGGACAAAATCGTTCAAAGAGAGAATTGTTAAAATGTAACTTATATGTTACATTTTGCTTTTTTACAAAATGAAAAAGAGACTCGAAATTTCGAGTCTCTTATTTTTGCTTCTATGATTATTTTACAGAGGCTTGACGGAGGTTGATTGTACGTCCGAATGGAAGTACTTCGAATCCGTCTACGTTTTCAGCAAGTAAGTAGCTTTGGCTTGCTTGGTAGATTGGAGCGATAGCCACATCATCCATCACAATTTTTTCAGCCGCAATCATTTGTTTGTAACGTTCTGCTGGCTTCGTTGCGTATGTTGTTTTCACTTCAGCAACGGCTTTATCGTAGGCTTCGCTTGAGTAGTTCCCGAAGTTGATTCCTCCACCTGTTACGTATTGTTCTAAGAAGTTTACTGGATCTTGATAGTCAGGTGCCCATGTTCCGAAGAAGAAGTCGAAATCATCTGCACGTTGTAATTCAAGACGGTTTTTCAATGGCACTGATTTAATGTTCAATGTCACGCCTGGTAAGTTCTTTTGGATTTGCGCTTGTAAATATTCGCCAACCACTTTCGCACTACCTGCATCTGACGTTAATAAGGTCACTTCGATTGTGTCCATCCCTAATTCTTGTTTAGCAAGTGCTAATTCTTTTTGCGCTTCTTCGACATTGTAGGTGAGTAAGTCGCCACGGTCTTCCACATAATCTTTCCCCGTTTCTGGGTTTTCAGCAAATCCCTTTGGAACAAGACCATTTGAAACGATTGAGCCGTCTTTTAACACGTTGTTTACAAGAGCCGCTTTATCGTAAGCCATCGCAATCGCACGACGGAAGTGTTTGTTTCCTGTGATTTTGCGTTCTACGTTGAAATTCATGTACCCCATTGTTGCTTTTGGAATAGCGTGATACGTTGGTTGCGTTTTATATTGATCGACGAATTGTTCGCTGATTGTTGTGTATTGGACTTGTTTTCCGTCAAATAATTGAACAGAAGTCGCTACTTCTTTCGATACATTCACAGTAACGTTTTGTAATTGAACGTTTGCTGCATCCCAGTAACCGTCGTTCTTCACAAGTTTCCAAGAAAGTTCAGAACCTGTCCATCCTTCTAATTTGAACGGTCCGTTTGTCACGATTGAATCTGCTGAAGAACCGTATCCTTCGCCTTTTTCTTTCGCCACTTTTTCAGATTGTGGTAAGAAACGTGACCCTGTTAATAATTTTGGTAAATATGGAGCAGGATTTTCAAGCGTGATTTCTAATGTTTTATCATCAATCGCTTTAACTCCTAATTCTTCTGTAGATAATTCCCCTGAACGAATTTTCTTCGCGTTTTTGAACACATCTGCTGATTGCGCCACATGTCCTTCTTTAGGGTCTACTAATTTACGGTAAGTGAAAACGAAGTCGCCTGCTGTTACAGGAGTTCCGTCAGACCATTTTGCATCACGTAATTTAAACGTATATACAAGGCCGTCCGCACTCACAGTTGGCTCTTCTGCTGCCATTCCTAATTCAACTTTATTGTCTTTAGTGACACGATATAATCCTTCGAAAATTTGCCCTAACATATCTGAGCTCGGAACATCATCGTAGTCCGCGCTATCTAATGTTGCTAACTCTCCGAATGTTGTAATTGTTAAACTTTGTTGATTACCTGATGTCGATGTCGATGTTGAATTGCCACCACATGCAGCCAAACCTAACGAAACAAGTAGTGTAGTCATTAATAATTTGGTTGATTTTTTCATAACAATTCTCCTTTGCTGGTATAATCCATCGCCTATGCGATAGATACATCATAGCATGGATACCCAAACCACCAAAATTTAATGCCTA
>CAUVJW010000108.1:0-4049 GCA_963552295.1 uncultured Streptococcus sp.
TTTTGTGTCATTTCTGTAACAGTGGTTTCTTCGTGTAAGAATAATTGTTCCAGAATTTCGTAGCAAATAGAATGTGAATAATAATAAGGATAAACCACTTCCGTACTTAAGTTTTGTGGTAATTCAATACGTACCCCGTTCGTCGAGAAGAGGATATCTAATCCTTCAATCTTATCGCGTAAAAAAGCGAGGTCGATTTTAATGGCGCGGGTAGAAACTTTAAACGCTTTTGCGAGCTCGTCGATATGAACCCAGCCGTTTGCTTGGACTAAATAGTCTACAATATCAATTTGTCGGTTTTGATTTTTTGAAAGTAATGCTCTCATTTCTTTCTCCCTTTTCATGTTAGTTGTGTCACACACTAAATCGCTAAAATACAATATATCACACTTTAGGTGTAAATAGTATTTATTTTCCACCGTAAAATTTTGAAAATAATTCTAAGAAAAATGAAAGTGAAAACGATAAAAATGTAAACAAAATATTTTTTCAAAAAATTATAGATTTCTATTGCATGAATTGTCAGAATATTATATACTACTCTCAAGTTGAAAAATTCATCCATGAAAAGAGGGATCTTATGAAATTAAAGAAATTCACATTAGGCGCTGTGGTTGCAGCAATTTTAGCAGGTTGTGGAAACGCAGCAGATAGTAATACAGTCAAAATCGGAGGGAACTTCGAGTTAACAGGGAACGTAGCGACTTACGGTTCTTCTATGAACAACGGTGCTCAATTAGCCGTTGAACAAAAAGGAAAGTTATTAGATAAGGAACTGAAATACGTTTCATACGATAACAAATCAGACAAAACAGAAGTAGCTTCAGTAGCGAAGAAATTAGCTTCTGAAAAAGTGGTCGGCGTAGTCGGACCAGCAACAACAGGGGATGCTTCAGTATCAATCCCAGTAAATGAACAAGCAAAAATCCCAACAGTCTTCCCAGCAACAACTGGGGACGGCGTTACATTGAAAAACGCAGAAGATGCATCTTCAGTATATGAATACATCTATCGTGTATGTTTCTCTGACAGCTACCAAGGGGTTGTAGGAGCGAACTTCGTACACAAGAAATTCGGGAATGCTAAAGTAGCCATCTTACAAGATACAGGTAATGACTACTCTAAAGGGTTAGCAGATGCCTTTGAAAAAACTTACACTGACAGCAAAATCGGTGGAACAGTTGTCACTCGTGAATACTACCAATCAAAAGATACAGACTTCCAAGCAGTATTAACAACATTGAAATCTAAAGACTTCGATGTATTATATGTTCCTGGTTACTACGAAGAAGTCGGTCTAATCATCAAACAAGCACGTGAAATGGGTATCACTCAACCAATCGTTGGTGGGGACGGACTTTCAAGTGACAAGTTAGCAGCATTAGCAGGTAACAGCTCAAACCTTTCTAACGTTTACTACACTTCACACTTCTCAACATTAAGTGATGATGCAGACGTTCAAGCGTTCGTTAAAGCGTACAAAGAAAAATATGGTGCAAACCCAGATACTTTCGCCGCTTTAAGTTATGATGCCACTCAATTGTTAATGAAAGCTATCGAAAAAGCAGGCTCAACTGATCCTCAAGCAATCACAAAAGCTTTAGCAGAAACAAAAGACTTCGATGGTGTCACAGGTACATTCTCAATGGGTGCAGACCACACACCAGTGAAATCAGCAGTTGTCATCGAGTTCCAAAACGGACAAGAAGTAAGTGCTCAAGAGTACTCAGCTGAGTAATTTAGTTTTAACAGTATTTTTTAAGAGAGGCACGAAGGGGACTTCCGCCTCTCTTTTCCACTAGATAAGGATAGATTTGAAAGGAGAAAATATATGGAGTTGTTAGTTCAACAATTGGTAAACGGGCTTGCAGTCGGAAGTATTTACGCCTTGATTGCACTTGGATATACCATGGTTTATGGGACAATTAAGCTCATTAACTTCGCACACGGGGATGTGTACATGATGGGGGCCTTCATTGGATATTTTGCCGTAATGGTCTTGAAGATGAATGTATTCGTAGCGCTTTTAGTAGCGATGGTTGCCTGTGCGGTCTTAGGGGTTGTGATTGAACGTGTGGCGTATAAGCCGCTTCGTAATTCGACTCGTGTAGCAGCGTTAATTACGGCTATCGGGGTGTCATACCTATTAGAAAATGCAATGAGTTATTTCTTTGGAGCGGAATCTCGTCCGTTTCCTTCTGACTTCGGAACTGAAACAATCACATTATTTGGAAACGTTTCTGTGAATGGAAAGCAAATTTTGATTTTCGGGGTTACCGTAGTCTTAATGGCATTATTACAATTTATCGTACGTTATACAAAAATGGGGAAAGCCATGCGTGCGGTTGCCGTGGATGAGCAAGCCGCTCAACTCATGGGGATTGACGTAGACGGGGTCATCTCATTTACATTCGCGCTCGGTTCAGCGCTTGCCGGGATTGCCGGTGTGCTTGTTGGGGTGTACTACAATACCATCTCAACAACAATGGGGATTACGGTCGGACTAAAAGCCTTCGTTGCGGCCGTACTTGGTGGTATTGGTAGCATTCCTGGGGCCATGGTCGGTGGATACCTCATCGGTCTATTAGAAACAATGGTAAGCTTCTTCGGTTACTCACCATACCGTGACGGAGTCGTTTACTTCCTATTATTCATTATTTTAATCGTGTTACCAGCTGGATTGTTTGGTAAAAATGTCAGAGAGAAAGTGTAGGTGAAGAAGATGCAAAGATTTCATAAAAAGAATATTCGTTGGACGCTGTTCGCATTAGGAATGTACGCTCTTCTTTTCGTACTTGTACAAACAGGAGTGATTAACTTCTACTACGAAAGTACCTTCATTAATATCATGATCAATATCATCTACGCCGTTGGATTGAACCTCATTCTTGGGGTTGCCGGACAATTCTCATTAGGGCATGCTGGGTTTATCGCGATTGGTTCTTATAGCGGTGCGATTCTTGGGAAAATGATGAACGGTCTTCCTGGATTATTTGCTGGGATGGCAGTCGGAGTTGTCATCTCTGTTATCGTCGCGTTCCTTGTTGGATTACCAACGCTTCGTTTAAAAGGGGACTACCTTGCGATTGCGACTCTAGGGGTTGCGGAAATCATCCGTGTAGCCGTGACAAATATGAAACTGACAAACGGTGCTGCTGGTATTAGCGGGGTGCCTTTAACAAACACATGGACGATTACGTATATCGCCTTAGTATTAACAACTATCTTAATCTTGAACTACACCTTCAGTAGTGCAGGTCGCGCCACTTATGCGGTCTTACAAGATGAAATCGCTGCAGAATCGATGGGGGTTCAAGTGACGAAATATAAAATCTTGGCCTTCGTACTGGGAGCTGCTACTGCAAGTATCGGCGGAACACTTTCTGCAACAACACTTGGGGCAGTTACACCAAGTGACTTTACGTTCATGAAATCAATCGAAGTGTTAATCATCGTGGTATTCGGTGGTATCGGAAGTTTCACAGGTTCATTCGTGGCGGCCGTATTACTTGGAATCATCAACCTTGTCCTACAACCATTTGGACAATTACGTATGATCATCTATGCGGTAGCGTTAATCTTAATTATGATTTTCCGTCCAGGTGGATTGCTTGGAACTTGGGAATTCAAACTAGGAGACTTCAAGTTTTCTAAGAAGAAAGAAACAAAGGAGAGTGGGAAGTAATGTTATTAGAAGTTAATGGACTAACAAAAAACTTTGGTGGACTTTCTGCTGTTTCTAACGTTTCAATGAAAGTAAACAAGGGCGAACTCATCGGACTCATCGGGCCGAACGGAGCTGGGAAAACGACTTTCTTCAACTTGTTAACAGGGGTTTATGAGCCAACAGAAGGAACGGTTAGCTTAGAAGTAGACGGACAGTTGAAAAACTTAAACGGACTTCCGCCCTACAAGCGTACAAGCCTAGGGATGGCGCGTACCTTCCAAAATATTCGCTTGTTTAAAGATTTAACGGTACTCGAAAATGTAATGATTGCCATGCACGCACACTCGAGCGATTCATTGTTCTCAACATTATTCCGTACGAA
>CAUVJW010000109.1:0-4002 GCA_963552295.1 uncultured Streptococcus sp.
CTTCCATTTCCGCTTTGGTTACACCAAGTAAAACATAAACGAGAAGTCGTTGCAACCTTGCCCAACTCCATCGTTTGTTTTTGAGATGTTGGAGGCACTCTTCAATCGTTGAAGAAAAGCGAACAGCTTCCTTCAAGCGATTCTCGATACCTTCTTCCATTTGATAAATGGCGCATAACTCTTCGTCAGTACTTCTTAAAACGATACTCTTCAAGAGTGGCCAATAAGAACTCCAATCGTTTTTGTACTCTTCTTCATCGAATTGTACATAGGAAAGTTGTTCTCGTAATACTTTCTCATCACGATTTTCCTTTAGCGCTTTTCGTAAGGCTGTTCCACTGGCAAAAGATGCGTTGTCTAACGCATCATCCAAATGTCCACTTCCTACTCGTGTAATCGGAACAATCTGCATTGGATGTTCGCCCTTAGCATTTTCAACGGCGTACGCTAATCCCAATTGCTGGTTTGGTGACTGCAAAGCTTCTACGAGGGCACTGTCTTCTCCAAACTCTTTCACAGCAAGCTGCGTTAATTGGCTTGCAAAAGTTAGTGACCGGTTTTCTTCTACAAAACGACTAATTTCGTTTTCGATAGCCTCCCGCTGAGATACAGCTTCTTCGAAAAATGTCCCATCGCCACTTTCGCAACCAAATGCTAAAGAATCGCATCCCACCTTTTGCAAGATTTCTACTGCACCTTTTGCAAAACGGTCTGTTGCTTGGCAGCTCACCGCAGTTGGCATCTCGATGACAACATCGGCTCCGTTTTGAAGCGCGACTTTTGCACGGCTCCATTTCTGCTCGATGGCAGGTTCACCTCGTTGCACCCAGTTGCCGCTCATCACCACAACAATGACATCAGCCCCCGTTTTTTTGCGTGCTTGTTCTAACAAATAAGCATGGCCTTGATGAAATGGATTAAATTCTGCGATTACTCCACATACCTTCATACACAAGCCTCATTTCACCGCTTGGAAGAACCAACGCGGACTCGTTTCTTGTACTTCGCTTTGCCCGAAGTCAGCCTTCACTTTGATATTTGTGAATCCGACCATCTCCAGCGCTGCTTCGTACATTTCAATTGGGAAAGTTTGTTCCTCATGTACTTCTTGGAAATGCTCGTACAGATTGCCGTCTTCTTGTTTAATATACATATCAATGACATGTTCTACACTGCCTGGCTCGTCTAATTCATAGCTTTGCCACAAGAATGCAAAATCGTCTTCCACGAAATGATATTGGTATCCTGGAAAGACTTCTTGCATTTGATAGAGCGAATGCACATCAAAAAGAAAAATTCCACCCTCTTCTAAATGGTCGTACACTGCTTCAAACACTGAAACAACATCCTCAAAGTCCGTTAAATAACAGAGCGAATCCGAAAAGAGTGTCACTGCATCGGTCGTTGGCACATCTTCCAACACGCGCATATCCGCTTGAAGCCACTCGATAGGTCTACCCTGTGCTTTTTTTTCGGCAATCTCTAACATGTTCTTGGATAAATCAACACCAATTACTTCGTATCCTTTATCATCAAGACGCAAGGATACTTCACCTGTCCCACAAGCAAGTTCCATGACTTTACGAACAGGTCTTTTGGCACTATGCGAAAAAGAACGAACTGCATAGTCCGTCCATTCTTCGTAGAGTTGTTGATCCATCACTTGGTCATATACATGAGCAAATTTTTGATAGTTCATTAGTTTTCACTCACAATATTCACGATTGGTGCATCGCTCCATAATTTTTCTAAATTATAGAATTCGCGATCTGCATAATAGAATACATGAACAATCACATCATTTAAGTCCATCAAAATCCATTTGCCACCATCTTTACCTTCAATACTTCTTACTTCGAAGCCTTCTTTTTCAACCGCTTCTTCAACAGCATCGACAATCGCTTGTACTTGCTTTTCGTTTTTACCGTGTGTAATCACAAAGTACTCTGCAACTGGTGTAAGGCTTGCTACATCTAGTGCAACCACTTCTTGTGCTAACTTGTCTTCACAAGCATCTAAAACAACTTGTAATAATTTTTTACTTGTATGTTCCATTCTATTCTCCTTTTCTTTGTTTCAAATAATGATTATAAACTTCTATTGTTTTTGGAAAAATAGAGACTTCTTTTTCCAATAAAAATTCCAATGTATGCTTCAATAAATAAAAGACCGCATCATCGATATTTTTCGCTGCAATCTCACGAGCAGTATCCACACCTGGATAATCTCTTCCGTCTTCAATTGCATCTGCCACAAAGAGACACTTCGACAGAAGACTCATTTGAAGTCCTCCAATCGTATGCTCACGAATGGCATCTAACAACGCTTCGTCTTTTACTCCGCATAGATTTGAAATCAAATAAGCCCCAATTGGTCCATGTAGAATTTCAGAACCTTCATGGTGATACATTTCAGGAAGTCCGATTTCTTTGGCAAGTGCTTGCTGCTGTTCCACTGAGATTTCTTTAGCATAATCATGCGCTAATCCCACAAAGGAAGCAGCTTTCTCATCGACGTCATACAGCTTTGCTAATTCTAATATTTTTCGTTCGACACGTAGGCAGTGTTGATATCTCTTGTCACTCATATTTGATTGGACATGCGACAACAACTTTTCCCTTGTCATCGTTGTATAAGGTTCAAAGCTTTTACCTTCGCTCATTCTAAATACAACCCCTTTTCCGCAATATAAGCTTCTACTAATTCCGGCACCAAATATTTAATGCTTTGTTGGAACAAAACATTTTTTCGAATTTGAGTCGAACTAATATCCATCTTCGGTGCGGTAATCCATAACACTGGATATGGCGTTTCTTTTTCGTATCCCGGACGTTCAACGCCGACAAATTGGACCTCATGAACCAGTTCATCTACACGGTGCCATGTTGGTAAGTAATCCACCATATCTCCACCGATAATAAAGTAATATTCCGTATTCGGATTCCGTTTCTTTAACAGTTGAATCGTATCATACGTATAGCTCTTTTCATTCCGTTCAAGTTCAATTGTCTCGATATCAAAATAAATATTATCTTGAATTGCCAACCGCGTCATCTCTACACGAGCATTCGCATCAATCGTCTTTTTCTCATCCACATGTGGCGGAATATGACTTGGTAAAAAGTAAACCTTGTCTAAGCCTAATTGCACACGCGCTTGTTCAGCCATGATTAAATGCGCAATATGTGGCGGATTAAAACTACCACCGATAAGCCCTACACGTTCTTGTGGGATGTCTTCACCGAATTTTTCAGTTTTGTTTAATGTCTTAGAAAAAATATTGAGTTCAGCAACCATCGTCTATCGACCTCTTTTTTTGAATTCTGCAAATCGTACTGAAAGATCTCTATGTTTTGGATTTCTAGCTTCTTTATATAACACTATCGTATGCCCTATCACTTGAATGATTGTACTACCAGTTGCCTCAGCAATCGTTTCGGCAGCTTCTTGTGGCTCCTCTAATGTGTTTTGTAATAAAGTCACTTTAATCAATTCGCGTTTTTCAACAGCGTTTTGAATTTGATGAATCATCTCTTCGCTAAGTCCGCCTTTCCCAATTTGGAAGATTGGCTTCAACGAGTGTGCTTCTTTTTTGAAGAACTGTCTTTCTTTCCCTTTTAATTCCATGAAAGCTCTCCTTTCTTTAAATAATCGATTGACGTTGAATCACGTCAACTTCTTTTGGACTCCATACCGATACCGTACCTGGTTTTTGAATCGTTACCCAACCAAGTCCTGCAATCACTAAGTCCGTTTTTTCTTTAATGGTAAATGTCTTTTTCACTAATTTTGGATACAACTTCATATTGTCTCCTGTTGGCGGTGTTAAAAGTGTCCCTGCATGTTTTGCATAAAACTCAGTCGCTTTCTCCAACTTCGTGCGATGCAAGTCAATTGTTTGCGGTGTATAGAAGGTAAATGAATTTCGTTCTCCTTGTTCATAATCGACACGAATCAAACCACCGATAAAAATCGTTTGTTCACTATTTAATTGGAAAGTCT
>CAUVJW010000110.1:0-3956 GCA_963552295.1 uncultured Streptococcus sp.
ATCGCACTTTTTGGGGATGATGCCTTGGCATATTTCTTGATTTACTATATTACGAATACAATTTCCACTTGGACATTAGGTGTCTTTTTAATGACAAGTGATAGTAAAGATGGAAAGAAAAAACAAGAATCGCATTTTGATTGGAAGAGATTACTTCCAGCTCCATTACTTGGATTTATTGTCTCTGTAGTATTTTTAGTAATCAATATTCCACTCCCAAGTTTTGTGTCTAGTACATTGGGATATATAGGAGGGTTAACAACCCCGCTTTCACTCGTATATATTGGAATCGTGTTAGCTAAAGCAGGAATCAAAACGATTCGATTTGATAAGGATAGTATTGTAGCGCTAATAGGTCGATTTATTGTTGCGCCTGTATTAATGTTTCTAGTTTTGAAATTAATGGCGCCAGGTATGGTAACTGCAGAATATCAAACCTTTATGATTCAGTCTGCTACACCGGCCTTAGCGGTATTGCCAATCTTAGCAAACCAAGGGGATGGAGATGTCGAATTCGCAACGAATATCGTGACTTTAAGTACAGTGCTATTCGTTATTGTCATCCCAATTCTTCAAACCATTATTGGATAACTGGGTTTCCCGGCTAACATGCTGGGACCCTTTTTTTATGGGCAAAGGATTCTTTGTATTCAGAGTTTTCTTGAAAAAAACAACATTCTACTATACTATTAGAGGGTAGAAATTCAAAGAGCAAGGAGCTTATTATGAAACAAAAATTCGGAATTATTTTAGCAGCCGGTAAAGGGACTCGTATGAAATCTGCCCTTTACAAAGTGATGCATCCAGTTTGCGGGAAACCAATGGTAGAGCACGTTGTAGACCAAGTTGAAAAAACTGGAGCTACTGAAATCGTAGCAATCGTTGGACATGGTGCAGAAATGGTACAAAACCACCTTGGAGACCGTGTTTCTTATGCCGTTCAAGCAGAGCAATTAGGAACAGGCCATGCGGTGTTACAAGCAGAATCTCTCTTACAAGGAAAAGAAGGAACAACTATCGTTATCTGTGGAGACACTCCATTGTTAACAAGCGAAACTCTTTCAGCTTTAATGGAAGAGCATGAACGTACAGGCGCGAAAGCAACGATCCTTACAGCAATTGCCGAAGATCCAACTGGATACGGCCGTGTGATTCGCGATGCTGACGGTTCTGTTCTAAAAAACGTGGAACAAAAAGACGCGACTCCTGAAGAACAACAAGTAAAAGAAATCAACACAGGTACTTACTGCTTCGATAACGTAGCCTTATTCAGCGCTTTACACGAAGTAGGCAACGACAACGCTCAAGGCGAGTACTACTTACCAGACGTATTAGAAATCTTGAAGAAACGTGGAGAAGTGGTTTCTGCTTATCCAATGAAAGATTTCGACGAAGGAATGGGCGTAAACGACCGTGTAGCTCTTTCTAAAGCTGAAAAATACATGCGCCTTCGTATCAACGAAGAACATATGCGCAACGGGGTTACTTTAATCGACCCAGAAGCGACTTATATCGAATCAACTGTTCAAATCGGGGCAGACACTGTGATTGAACCTGGCGTTGTCTTAAAAGGTAAAACAGTCATCGGTTCAAACTGCTTCATCGGAGCGCATAGCGTGGTTCGTGACAGCGTGTTAGAAGACGGCGTTCGTCTTGTAGCAGCGAACATCGAAGAATCTCATATGAAACTCGACAGCAATGCAGGTCCATTTGCACACTTACGTCCAAATTCTGTATTAGGCGAACGCGTTCATGTGGGGAACTTTGTAGAAGTGAAGAACTCAACACTTGGGGCAGATACTAAAGTAGGGCACTTAACATACATCGGGGATGCCGACCTTGGCGAAGATATTAACGTTGGTTGCGGAACTGTGTTTGTAAACTACGATGGTAAAAATAAACACCGTGCGACAATCGGTAGCCATGTATTTATCGGATGTAATGCCAATATCGTTGCTCCAGTTACAGTGGGCGATGATGTATTTATCGCTGCAGGTTCAACGATTACCGAAGATGTTCCAGCTGGAGCACTTGCGATTGCGCGTAGTCGTCAAGTAAATAAAGAAGATTACGCTTCAAAATTACCATCTGCTCAAAAAGACTAAAAATTTTTCCAAAAATTTTTAGCAAAAATATTCAAAATTTAAACAAAACACGGTATGATAGTACTATAAAATAAACTTCGGGGGTTATCATTGTGGAACATTATTCCGATCCTAATTTAAAAATATTCGCTTTAAGCTCAAATCGTCCTTTAGCGGCAAAGATTGCTGAAGAAGTCGGTCTAGAACTTGGTAAAGTTTCTGTCACTCAATTCAGCGATGGCGAAATTAAAATCAATATCGATGAAAGTGTACGTGGCTGCCATGTGTATATCGTTCAATCAACTTCTTATCCAGTAAATGATAACTTAATGGAGTTATTAATCATGGTGGATGCATTACGTCGTGCGAGTGCAAAAACAATTAACATTGTTATTCCTTACTATGGATACGCTCGTCAAGACCGTAAAGCACAATCTCGTGAACCAATCACAGCAAAATTAGTTGCAAACATGATTACTCAAGCCGGTGCAGACCGTGTGTTAACACTTGATTTACACGCTGCCCAAATTCAAGGGTTCTTCGACATTCCAGTGGACCACTTATTAGGAGCTCCACTTCTTGCGAACCACTTCTTAGAAAACAACTTCAAAGATAAAGATATCGTTGTTGTATCTCCTGACCACGGTGGGGTAACTCGTGCACGTAAAATGGCTGAGTTCTTACATGCGCCAATCGCGATTGTTGATAAACGTCGTCCAAAAGCAAACGTGGCAGAAGTCATGAACATTATCGGTGAAGTAAAAGGAAAAGTTGCCGTATTAATCGACGACATGATTGATACAGCTGGAACAATCACACTTGCTGCACAAGCGATTAAAGATGCAGGCGCGCTAGAAGTATACGCATGCTGTACGCACGCTGTATTATCTGGGCCAGCATTAGAACGTATTAATGACTCAGTGATTAAAGAAGTAGTCGTAACAGACTCGATCGAAGTTCCTGAAGAAAAAACAGGTGGTAAGATTGTTCAAATCAGCGTTGACCAATTAATGGCGGAAGCGATTCGTCGTATTCACGAAAACCGTTCAGTGAGTCCGTTGTTTATCGAGAAATTTACTATTTTAGATTAATAAAGAATTAGTAAAATAAATGAGCCGAGGCTATTGCCTTGGCTCATTTTTGTTTATACTGAATCTAACATAGGAGGTTCGTATGGAACAAAAAGTGTCAAATAAAGCAGGGTGGTTTACTCTTATCTCATTTATTTGTGGGGTGATTACACTGGTGACGTTTGAAGAGATGGATTCATCTGTAAAAACTATTGAAAATATGGACGAAATCGGTGCAGCTCTTTTATTGCTATTTTCAGCGATGACCATCGGCGGAATCTTCTGGATGGGGATGAATTATTGGAGAAAAACGCATCAGGAACTTGTGAATTTGCAATATACATCGGTTACACCTGAAACGATTGAAGATTATTACAGAGCAACCGCAAAGGCTGTTCGCAAGGTTGGCTTTTCTGCCATCATATTGGCGCTCATGATTGGAGTGTTCTCGCAGTTCAATAGTATTATTGAAGTGATTGGTTTGGTGGTGTTCCTATTTGGAATTTGCATTTGCTTATTATCACTAGCTCCAAGATCAATTGCCAAACAAATTCAGAAACAAAATATTCGATAATGGTTGGAGGTCTTTCATGAAACTAGAGAAAGCAAAAAGTATTGCAGAAGCCTTGATGTGGCTTGGATTAGTACCACAATGGATTTTCATGACCAGTCGTGGTGTTCCAGGAGGACTGTTGATTGCCATCTTCATCATGCCGATTCTCATGATTATGACGTTTGTGAGTTTCATGATGTATGTTTTCATTGCACTCGAAGAAAAATCGGTTAAAGATACTTGGTGGCA
>CAUVJW010000111.1:0-3905 GCA_963552295.1 uncultured Streptococcus sp.
AGACGAGGTGAAAGTATGGCAAATGATTTTTTTGAACACGTATTAAATCCAACGTGGAAGAATTTACCTAGTGAGTCGAAAGAAGTGGTCTTTCGAAATGTATTAAGATATTTTGTAAATCCAATGTCAACCATTGAGAACTTAAGAAGCGTCAAATTCGAATTTGGTGGAATCACCAATGAAACTTTCGAAGTCACAATTGATGGAAGGGAGTTTGTATTCGTTCCTGGACAAAATGAGGTCATTTTAGGCTGGGACAGCGGCTTGTCAGGTCTATCTGGTCTGGACTGTAGTGAAGAACGTCAAGAGCTTCGTTATGCCTTTAAACGCTATTTAAATCAACATCTGACAGGTTTTATGTTTCTGAACCAAGATGTTCAAGAAAAGGACTTGTCGAGTGAAAAATTGACGACTCAAATCGTTGAAGACGGCATTAATTTAATGACGTCTGACTTAAGAAAAGTGAATATTCCAGCGATGTTAGTCGAAAAGAAACCGAATTTTGTAGGACTACGTTTTATTGGAAACTATTCAGTGGTTACAGGGCAACTTACAGGTGCCGAGGAACCTTCACCTGAAACATTGGAGATTTTAGAAGAAGCGGTGACTCCAGACAATTCAATGGAGGCTTTATTCCAAGATTTCCCAAGAGCAGTACGTGTGGACCGTTACTTTATGCAACAAGATCTTAAGAACCCGGATAGTTTCACTTGTTATGTTGCAGATCCAGTAGGGTACGAAGAAGCTCGTAAAGAAATTGAACGCACAGGGATGGGCCTCTTAAACGAAGATGAGTGGGAGTATTGCTGTGGTAGTGGCACTCGTCGTCTCTTTAAATGGGGGAACCAATTACATCGTTCACTGATACAAGATGAAGCGAATTCTCCTTTATGGAAGGAAAATATGTTTGGGTTGGAAATCGCAAATGCGGAATTTGGCCCAGAATTAATTGAGGGTAGACCTTATACAAAAGGGGCGTGGCTTGAAGAAAACTTCAAAGCGCCGGTATTAAATTTATTACCATTATCGTCTTATTATTCGGTGAATTTACCGTTATTAGTGGATCCTAACGGGCATCTTGCTGCAGGTTATTACTGTGCTAGACGTGCGATTCGAATTGAAATGTAATGATGAAATCAGTCACAGTTGTGGCTGATTTTTTTAAGAATTTATTAAAGTCAAAAAAAGTCAAATAAAATTATTGACCTTTCCTGACTAAAGGTGTATACTTAATTCATGGTCAAGAGACCACAAAAGGAGGAATGAAGATGAATATTGAAAAAATGACTACAACAATGCAACAAGCATTAGGCCAAGCGCAACAAATTGCGATGGTCCGTAAACATCAAGAAATAGATATTCCTCATTTATGGAAAGTATTTATGGAACCAAATCACTTTGCAAGAAATTTATATAGTGATTTACAAGTGAATGACAAAGAATTTGAGGAATTAATTGATAAAGAATTAGACCGTATTTCTGTAGTGGAAGGACAAAATGTCCAATATGGTCAAAGTATGAGTCAAAACTTATATCGACTCTTTACAGAAGCTGAAAAGATTAGAGAAAGTTTTAAAGACGATTACTTATCTACAGAGGTAGTTGTACTTGCGTTGATGGAATTACAAAATCATCCGTTGACTCGTTATTTAGTACAACATCATGTAACAAAAGAAAATTTGAGAGCTCGTATTGAGGAGCTAAGAGGGGGAGAACGTGTGACTAGTCAAAATCAAGAAGAACAATATGAAGCATTATCAAAATATGCACGTAATTTAAATGAAGCTGTTCAATCTGGTAAACAAGATCCAGTCATTGGACGTGACGAAGAAATTCGAGATGTAATTCGTATTTTATCTCGTAAAACAAAAAATAACCCTGTCTTAATCGGGGAACCTGGTGTTGGTAAAACGGCTATCGTTGAAGGATTAGCGCAACGTATCGTTAAAAAGGACGTACCGGAAAACTTAAAAGACAAATTAATCTACTCATTAGATATGGGTGCTTTAATCGCGGGGGCAAAATACCGTGGTGAATTCGAAGAACGTTTGAAAGCCGTTCTTAAAGAAGTAACAAAATCAGAAGGACGCATCATCCTATTTATCGATGAAATCCACACAATTGTTGGTGCTGGTAAGACAGAAGGTTCTATGGATGCTGGTAACTTACTAAAACCAATGTTGGCTCGTGGTGAATTACATTGTATTGGTGCTACAACTCTTGACGAATACCGTGAAAATATGGAAAAAGACAAAGCGTTAGAACGTCGTTTCCAAAAAGTACTTGTTCAAGAACCAACAGTTGAAGATACGATTTCAATTCTTCGTGGATTGAAAGAACGTTTCGAAATTCACCACAGTGTAAATATTCACGATAGTGCGTTAGTAGCTGCTGCGACTTTATCAAACCGTTATATTACTGACAGATTCTTGCCAGATAAAGCGATTGACTTAGTCGATGAAGCCTGTGCTACAATCCGCGTTGAAATGAACTCAATGCCAACAGAACTCGATGCAGTCACTCGTCGTTTGATGCAACTTGAAATCGAAGAACAAGCGTTGAAGATGGAAAAAGATGACGCTTCTCAAAAACGTCTTGCTATTTTACAAGAGGAATTAGCAGAACAACGTGAAAAAGCCAATAACCTCAAAATGAAATGGGAAATCGAAAAAGAAGAAGCTAATAAAATCCGTAATAAACGTGAAGAGATCGACCGTGCTAAACGCGAATTAGAACAAGCAGAGGCTGATTACAACCTTGAAAAAGCAGCTGAACTTCGTCATGGACGTATTCCAGCTCTTGAACAAGAATTGAAAGAATTAGAAGACCAAAACAAAGCAAATGCTGAAAGTACGCAACGTCTCGTGCAAGAATCAGTAACTTCAGAAGAAATTGCTCGAGTAGTGGGACGCTTGACTGGTATTCCTGTAACAAAACTAATGGAAGGCGAACGTGAAAAACTTCTTCACTTAGAAGATATTCTTCATGAACGTGTCATCGGTCAAGATGAAGCTGTACAAAAAGTGGCTTCAGCAGTACTTCGTTCTCGTGCTGGATTACAAAATCCTAGCCGTCCAATCGGAAGCTTCCTATTCCTTGGACCTACAGGGGTTGGTAAGACAGAACTTGCAAAAGCTCTTGCAGAAGATTTATTCGACTCAGAAGACCATATGGTTCGTATCGACATGAGTGAATATATGGAAAAACATTCAGTGTCTCGTTTAGTGGGAGCTCCTCCAGGATATGTAGGATATGAAGAAGGGGGCCAATTAACAGAAGCTGTTCGTCGTAATCCATATACAATCGTTCTATTAGATGAAATTGAAAAAGCACATCCAGATGTATTTAATATCTTGTTACAAGTATTAGACGATGGACGTTTAACAGATTCTAAAGGACGAGTAGTAGACTTCAAGAATACAGTAATGATTATGACAAGTAATATTGGTTCACAATTCTTGCTTGAAACACAAGGAGATACAATCGATGAAGAAACTCGTACGGCAGTTGAGGGCGTTCTAAAAGCAACCTTCAAACCAGAGTTCCTAAACCGTATCGACGAAACAATCTTCTTCACGCCGCTTTCTAAAGACAACATTCGTGGTATCATCACGAAGATGTTGAATCAATTAGCAGTACGTGTGGAAGATCAAGAAATCGTCTTAAGCTTTACAGATGAATTGAAAGATTGGATTGCAGATAATGCGTATAATCCAGTGTATGGTGCTCGTCCAATTGCGCGTTACATCCAACGTGAAATTGAAACACCACTTGCTAAAGAAATCATCCGTGCAAGCATCCTTCCAGGAGACAAAGTGAAATGTGATTTAGGTATTGATCACGTGACATTTGAAGTCATCGGAAAGAATGAATAATAAGTAAAAAGAAAACGCAATGGGCATTTG
>CAUVJW010000112.1:0-3880 GCA_963552295.1 uncultured Streptococcus sp.
TTATGCATTTTTTGAACGTTGACGCTCAGCCGCTGTTTCGATAATACGATCAGCTAAGTGTTGGTTTCTAACTAAGATTGGGCCATGGAAGTATGAGCAAAATACATTTTTATAATGACATCCTTCAACATGATCTTCTTCGTTATTTCCGAATCCTTTAACAACTTTACCAAGTGGCTTCATATTTTTACCAAGATATGTTCTACCGATATGGTTTTCGTAGCCTAAATAAGTCTCATCAAACTCTTCATTAAAGATTTCAATATCCCCAATTAAGCGACTTGGGAATTGTCCATTGGTACACACATCAATAGCGCTAATACCGTTTAGGCGTTCTCCGCTTGCATTCACGTAGTAGCGGCCGAGTAATTGGAATCCACCACAAATCGCAACGACAACACCATTATCTTCGATGTATTGGATGAGGGCCTCTTTTTTATTTTGAAGGTCTTTAGCAACAACGGTTTGTTCGAAGTCTTGACCACCGCCAAACATCACAATATCAAAGTCTTCAGCGTTAAAATCTTCTTCTAAACTAATTAAAGTAGTTTCCACTTCGTAGCCTAATTTTTTCGCACGGTGTTGCAACATGAGTAAGTTCCCATTGTCACCATACGTATTCATTAAGTTTCCATATAAATGACAGATTCTTAATTTCATCCGTTCATCCCTTCCTTAAGGTATCCTTCTTTGGCAAAGTCTTTACGTAAGTCGAGTAGAGCAGTATAAGTTGCTAGTACATTGACTTTCTTCGTTGGAGCTTTGCGAATCCAATCGATTAATTCCGCATTTGTTTTAAAGACTTTCATGTTTTCAAAACCTGCAACTTCCATACGAACACCAAGGTCTTCAACACGGATTCCGCTAATGGCAGTATCGACAGCATTCAAGGCATGTAGCCCTTCGAAATCGCCATCCCAAATCCAGCTGATATCTTGACCATCAGCAGGGTTGTCATTTAAAAGAACTCCTAAACTAAAGGATTCTTTTTCGTAAGATAATAATTGGACGATTTGGTTAAATCCGACTGGGTTTTTAATTAAGTTCAACATGACTTCTTTATCTTCAACATCAAATGTTTCTTGACGACCAAAGACGCGTTGTGCTTTAGAGAACCCTGCTTGGATTTCTTCAGTTGAAAGACCGAAGAATTTTGCAGCAGAGTAGGCTGCTAACGCATTGTAAATATTGTAAAGTCCGGCAATTGGAATTGAGAAAGTAGTTCCGTCAATATCAAATGAAGAACCTGTTAGAGATAATTCATTTAGTGCAGTGACTGCATAATTCAATTCAGGACGTTTGAAATCACATTTTGGACAATAGTATTTTCCGAGGTTGCTATAAGTAATGCTCTTATAGTGCAAGATTGATTGGCAATGAGGGCAAAGAACACCATCAGTATTGTAGTGCGCCATCATTTCGCTATCTTCAGCATTGTTAAATCCGAAATACTCACGAGGATTTGGAGTCTCCACACTATTAAAAATAGGAGCGTCCCCATTTGCTAAAATCGTTGCACTTGGTGCAAAAGCAGCACCATCTAGCATTAATTGATAGGTTGTATAAATTTCTCCAAAACGATCCATTTGGTCGCGGAAAATATTCGTGAACACAAATAGTTTTGGTTCGATATATGGAGTGATGTGGCGAATTGTCGCTTCATCCACTTCAAGAACTGCGATATTCTTCTCCCCAGTCTTTGGTGAGTGGTTTAAAAACGTTGAAACAATCCCTTGAGTTAAGTTAGCTCCAGTAGGGTTTGTTAAAATATTTGGATATTTTTGTTTTAACAATTGAACAATCAGTGAAGTTGTTAAAGTTTTCCCGTTTGTCCCGCTGACGATAATGACATCGTAGTTTTCAGCGAGTGATTTTAAAATATTTGGATCGATAGCATGAGCTACTTTCCCTGGCAGGCTACTACCGCCTTTTGTAAAAGTCTTCAGAGCCCAGCGAGTAAATCTACCAGCTCCTAAGGCAACTTGTGTTCTAAGATTCAATTTAGACGATCCTTTCCGTTAATATACTTCACTATTGTAGCATATTTTCATGAAAAGTGGTTTATAAAAACGTTTTTAAAATTTTATTAAAATTGTTTGTGAAAAATCGCCTGAAATAACGGTTTTTCTTTGCACAAAGGTATCCATTTATCGTAAGATATTAAAGGTATAGTTTAGCAATTGGAGGGATAAATGTGGCACAATTGTTTTTTAAATATGGTGCAATGAATAGTGGAAAATCAATCGAAATTTTAAAGGTTGCACATAATTATGAAGAACAAGATAAACCGGTTTTATTATTTACGAGTGCAATTGACGACCGTGACCAAGTAGGATATGTATCAAGTCGTATCGGAGTAAGACGTGAAGCCATTCCGATTTTTGACGATACACCTATTTACGAAATTGTCGAAGGTCAAGCGGTGAAACCTTATTGTATTTTGATTGATGAATCTCAATTCTTATCAAAACAACACATTCTCGAACTCGCTCGAATTGTTGACGAATTAAATATTCCAGTAATGGCATTTGGCTTAAAGAATGATTTCCAAAACGAGTTATTTGAAGGCTCTAAATACTTATTACTTTATGCGGATAAAATCGAAGAGATTAAAACGATTTGTTGGTATTGTCATAAAAAAGCAAGTATGAATATGCGTGTAGTGGATGGTGTTCCAGTGTATACGGGAGAACAAATTCAAATTGGAGGCAATGATGCCTATTATCCAGTTTGCCGTTATCATTATAATCATCCTGGTGAAGAACGCTTATAAGAGAAGATAAAGGAGAAAAGTATGTTCGATCAATTAGATAGTTTTATTATTCGTTATGATGAACTTTCAGAGTTACTAAGTGACCCGGAAGTTATCGGCGATACAAAACGCTTCATGGAATTAACAAAAGAAGAAGCAAACTTACGACCAAAAGTAGAAACGTTCAAACGTTATCAACAGGTGGTCGAAGAAATTAGCGACACAGAGGAAATGCTTGGTGAAAGCTTAGATGCAGAAATGGCAGAAATGGCAAAAGAAGAATTAAGTGCCCTCAAAAAAGAAAAAGTAGAATTAGAAGATAAAATCAAATTCTTACTATTGCCAGAAGATCCAAACGATGGCAAAAACATCATCATGGAAATCCGTGGTGCAGCAGGTGGAGATGAAGCTGCACTCTTTGCGGGAGATCTTTTGAATATGTATCAAAAATACGCAGAGGCACAAGGCTGGCGTGTAGAAGTGATGGATGCCAATGTAACAGGTATCGGTGGATATAAAGAAGTTATTTTAATGATTACAGGGGATAATGTATTCTCTAAATTAAAATATGAATCTGGTGCTCACCGTGTACAACGTGTTCCATCAACTGAATCTCAAGGACGTGTGCATACTTCAACAGCTACAGTCGTTGTCATGCCTGAAGCAGAAGAAGTAGAAATTGAATTAGAAGATAAAGATATTCGTGTGGATATTTACCATGCATCAGGTGCCGGTGGACAGCACGTTAATAAGACAGCATCTGCCGTACGTTTAACGCACTTGCCAACAGGTATTGTTGTAGCGATGCAAGATGAGCGTTCACAATTGAAAAACCGTGAGAAAGCGATGAAAGTATTGCGTGCGCGTGTATACGACAAGATTTCTCAAGAAGCGCAATCTGAATATGATGCAAACCGTAAGTCTGCAGTAGGTACAGGGGACCGTTCTGAACGTATTCGTACGTACAACTTCCCACAAAACCGTGTTACAGACCACCGTATTGGTTTAACTCTTCAAAAGCTAGACCAAGTGTTAGCTGGAAAAATTGATGAAATTGTCGATGCTTTAATTCTTTATGATCACACAGAAAAATTGGAGCAATTAAATAATGGAAACAACTAATCCAAC
>CAUVJW010000113.1:0-3802 GCA_963552295.1 uncultured Streptococcus sp.
GAATAAAAAGAAAAGACACTAAGATTTACTTAGTGTCTTTATTTTTCTTATCCCAAGGCATTGGGACTTTGTTTTCAGTTCCATTTAGAATTCGTTGAATGTTGGCTCTATGACGATAAATGATGAAAATATCAATGGCAAGTGCAAATGCTGTTAGCACCCAATCGTTAAAGAGTAGTGATAATAGAACACCTAAAGAGATGGTCACCATTGCAGTCAAACTAACCATACGTGTGATTGCTAATAGTATCAAGAAAATGATTAATCCGTAGAGTAATAATAATGGTTGATAGGCTAAAATCATTCCGGCAAAAGTTGCTACGGCTTTACCACCTTTGAACGATGCAAAGAGTGGGAAAGTGTGACCAATCACAGCAAAAGATGCAATCCAAAGTGGTGAAATACTTGGTTGTTTGAAGATGGTCATTGCAAGAATTGTTGCTAGAGAACCTTTAAATACGTCACAAAATAACACAACAGAACCTGCTTTTGGACCAAGAACACGGAACGCATTTGTAGATCCTAAATTCCCGCTACCAAATTCGCGGATATCTTTTTGAAAGAATGTTTGTCCAATCCATAATCCAGATGGAATAGAGCCAAGTAGGTACGCTACAAGAGCGCCTACGATAAAAGTAAATGACATAAGTCTATTTCTCCTTAAAACAGTCTAGTGACAGTTTAACATAAAAGATGCTGTCTATACAACGGATGAGAAAGGTTAATTTAGCGCCATTTCTAAGGAGAAATCTTGCGAAAATTACGAAAAACAAGTATTATAGATAAGATGACAAAAAAAGGAGCGTATTAAATGAGCAAAGTAACGAATCAATATAATGATGATGCGATTCAGGTTTTAGAAGGCCTTGAAGCTGTTCGTAAACGTCCAGGGATGTATATTGGATCAACAGATCACCGCGGACTTCATCATTTAGCTTACGAGATTGTGGATAACGCAGTCGATGAAGCTTTATCAGGTTATGCAACAAAAATTGAAGTTACAATTCATAAGGACCAATCGCTTACTGTAAAAGATAATGGTCGTGGAATGCCTACTGGGAAACACGCTTCTGGAATTCCAACGATTCAAGTTATTTTTACGGTACTGCATGCCGGTGGTAAATTCGGTCAAGGTGGATATAAGACATCAGGTGGTCTTCACGGTGTTGGGGCGTCTGTTGTTAACGCGTTATCAGATTGGTTAACAGTAGAAGTGTTACGAGACGGCACTTTATACAAACAATCGTTCAAAAACGGTGGAGAACCTGTTGGAACGGTTAAGAAAGAGAAAACAAGTCGACGTGGTTCTGGAACTTCAGTAACTTTCTTACCAAGTGATAAGACTTTCTCTACGACGAACTGGTCATATGAAACATTAGCAGAACGTTTAAGAGAATCTGCATTCTTATTAAAAGGTCTTACAATTGTATTGACTGATGAACGTACTGGCGAATCAGAAACCTTCCATTATGAAGAAGGGATTCGCGATTTCATCCAATACTTAAATGAAGAAAAAGATACATTATCTCCTGTAGTTGATTTTGATAGCACAGTTGATGGTGTAGAAACAGAATTTGCATTCCAATATAACGACGGCTATTCAGAAACGATTTTATCTTTCGTTAACAACGTTCGTACAAAAGACGGTGGTACTCATGAAGTGGGAATGAAGAGTGCCTTAACGAAAGCATTTAACGAATATGCACGTAAAGTTGGACTGTTAAAAGATAAAGATAAAAACCTTGAAGGTAGCGATGTTCGTGAAGGATTAACAGCGATTATTTCGCTTCGTATTCCTGAAGAAATCCTACAATTCGAAGGACAAACAAAAGATAAATTAGGAACGCCTGCTGCACGTGGGATTGTTGATAATACGATTTCTGAGCAATTAGGCTTCTTCTTAACAGAGAACGGAGAAATTGCACAAGAATTAATTCGTAAAGCGATTAAAGCTCGTGAAGCTCGTGAGGCGAGTCGTAAAGCCCGTGAAGAAAGCCGTAATGGTAAGAAGGGCAAGAAGAAAGAAACACTTCTTTCTGGTAAATTAACGCCTGCGCAAAGCAAGAACCCTAAGAAGAATGAACTTTACTTAGTAGAGGGGGACTCTGCCGGTGGTTCTGCTAAACAAGGTCGTGACCGTAAGTTCCAAGCGATTCTTCCATTACGTGGTAAAGTAATCAATACAGAAAAAGCATCGATTTCAGACATTCTGAAGAACGAAGAAATCAATACGATTATTTATACAATTGGTGCTGGTGTTGGTAGTGACTTCAAGATTGAAGATTGTAACTATGACAAGATTGTTATTATGACCGATGCGGATACCGATGGGGCTCACATTCAAGTCTTGCTGTTAACATTCTTCTATCGTTATATGAAACCATTGATTGAAGCAGGGAAAGTATATCTTGCATTACCACCTTTATATAAGATTTCTAAAGGAACTGGTAAAAAACAAGTCGTTGAATATGCTTGGACAGAAAAAGAACTTGAAGAGAAGACAAAATTAGTCGGAAAAGGCTACTTATTACAACGTTATAAAGGTCTTGGGGAAATGAACGCTGACCAATTATGGGATACGACTATGAACCCAGATACAAGAACGTTAATTCGTGTTGTCATCGATGATAAAGCCCAAGCAGAACGTCGTGTTAGCACATTGATGGGGAACAAAGTTGAACCTCGTCGTAAGTGGATTGAACGTCACGTTGAGTTTGGTCTAGAAGAAGATAAAAGCATTTTAGAATCAGACGTAAATGCCATTAGCACAGCAGCTAGTCCGAAAAAAGAAGAAAAGAAACCATCAGTTAAGAAAAAAGAAGCAACAATCGATCATGTAGAACAATTGTCGTTACTAGGAGAGGAGGAATAGTATGAGTCAAATTCAAGATATTCAAGAATTGAATCTGGAAGATGTAATGGGTGACCGATTTGGGCGCTATTCAAAATACATTATCCAAGACCGTGCTCTTCCTGATATCCGTGATGGTTTAAAACCTGTACAACGTCGTATTTTGTATGCGATGTCTATCGATGGAAACACAAGCGATAAACAATTCCGTAAATCAGCTAAGACTGTCGGTAACGTAATCGGTAATTTCCACCCACACGGCGATTCTTCAGTTTATGAAGCAATGGTTCGTATGAGTCAAGATTGGAAGCTTCGTGATGTATTAATTGAAATGCACGGGAATAACGGTAGTATGGACGGAGACCCAGCTGCTGCGATGCGTTATACGGAAGCTCGTCTTTCTAAAATTTCAGAAGAATTACTCCGTGATTTAGATAAGCAAACCGTTGAATTCGTATTAAACTTCGATGATACAGAAGAAGAACCAACAGTACTACCTGCACGTTATCCTAACCTCCTTGTTAATGGAGCTACTGGGATTTCAGCCGGTTATGCTACGGAAATTCCAACGCATAACTTAGGAGAAGTGATTGACGCAACCATTCATGCGATTGATCATCCTAAAGCCACTGTGAAAGAACTAATGCAGTTTGTAAAAGGTCCAGATTTCCCGACAGGAGGAATTATCCAAGGAATTGAGGAATTGGAACAAGCGTATGAAACTGGACGCGGTAAAGTGGTTATTCGTTCGAAAACGAAAATCGAACCGATTAAAGGTGGAAAATCACAAATCATCATTTCTGAAATTCCTTATGAAGTAAACAAAGCTTTATTAGTGAAGAAGATTGATGAAATTCGCTTGAATAAGAAGATTGACGGTATTGCTGAAGTAAGGGACGAATCTGACCGTACAGGGCTTCAAATCGTTGTTGAATTGAAGAAAGAAGCCAA
>CAUVJW010000114.1:0-3772 GCA_963552295.1 uncultured Streptococcus sp.
AACCGTCTTTAATGAAAAGAACGCGTTTGGCACGACTTGCGGCAACGGTACTGTGTGTTACCATTAAAATCGTTTGTCCATTTTGATTGATTTTATCGAATAAATCTAATGTATTGCTGGCTGATTTTGAATCCAACGCCCCTGTTGGTTCATCGGCTAAGAGTAAACTTGGGTCTGTAATCATCGCACGGCCGATTGCCACACGTTGTTGTTGACCTCCAGATAATTCATATGGATATTTCTTCAATAAGTCCTCAATGCCTAACATTTCAGCGATTGGTTGAACTTTCTTTTCCATTTCGTCAATTGGACGACGTGCTAATACAAGTGGCAATACCATATTGTCATACACGGATAATGTTTCTAATAAGTTGAAGTCTTGGAAGACGAATCCTAAGTGGTCACGACGGAATTCTGTTAACACTTTATCAGAAATCTTTTGAATGTCTTCCCCGTTTAGAAGTACAGTTCCATCTGTTGGACGATCTAGTGTCGCTAAAATATTTAATAGCGTTGTTTTACCAGAACCAGATTCCCCCATGACTGCCACATATTCGCCTTCTTCTACTGAGAAGTTAATATCTTTTAACGCAGTCACTTCAGCGGCTCCAAAACGTGTTTGATAAACTTTTTGTACGTGTTGTACATCTAATAATGTCATTGTTGTCACCCTTCATTGTTTAATAGATAGTTCTATTATACTGTAAAGCGTGAAACTTTTCACTCTATTCTATAATCTTTCCAATCTAGATACCTTTTTGCCTAAAAACAGTCCAAATGATTCGTTTGGAAGTTGAGTTAAAGCGAAATCCGAACAATATATTGTTTTACATCTGTTTTCAGTTATAAAAACCATGAATAACGAACTATAAATAAAGATTATAACTAAAAGTATGTTTTTAAGATTGACTTTTCACAAACTATCCAGTATCCTATCTATATAACATATTGAAACGCAATGAAAAGAAGAGTAAAAAATAAAACTTCATAGAGAGCTTACGGTTGGTGCGAGTAAGCAAGTCGTTATTTTTGAACATGATCTTTGAGCAGATTGTCCGAAACCTTAAGACAATCCGGGTACTCCCGTTATCAATCATCCGTCTAGACGGAAAAGGTCTTCTCCCCCGAAGACAAACAAAGGTGGTACCACGACTGCAACTCGTCCTTTTAGCAAGCGCTAGAAGTGCGGGCTTTTTTATTTTCGTTTCATCAAAACAACTTAGGAGGAAATCAACATGGCTGAAGTAGAAAGCTTTACACTAGATCATAACAAGGTGATTGCACCTTACGTTCGCTTAATCGCTAACGAACATGGTAAGAAAGGAGACGTCATTTCAAACTTTGACATCCGCTTCTTACAACCAAACAAACAAGAAATGCCAACAGGTGTCGTTCATACATTCGAGCACTTATTAGCAGACCTATTACGTGACCGCTTGGAAGGAATCATCGACATCTCTCCATTTGGATGCCGTACTGGTTTCCACTTAATCCTTTGGGAAGAACGTTCTCCTGAAGATATCGCACACGCATTGAAATCAACACTAGAAGAAATCGTCGAAAAAATTCAATTCGAAGATATTCAAGGCGTCTCTGCCGTACAATGCGGAAACTACCGCGACCATTCATTATTCGGTGCGAAAGAATATGCTAAACAAGTTTTAGAACAAGGCATCAGCATCGATCCATTCGTTCGCAAAGTTATTTAATCAATTGTCATTCAGTAAGAAACAGTAGACACCTAGACTGGAGGAACCCCCTATATGAAATTAAAAACTATCGCTAAATCTCTTATCGCCCTATCTGCTGCATTCGTCTTAGGCGCTTGCGGAAACAACGCTTCAAGTTCACAAAGCTCACAAAGTTCGCAAGCTTCTGAGTCAGGACTTAAAACAGTCAAAATCGCTTCTGTCGGCTCTGACGCAGACATCTGGAGACACATCGCAGAATCAGAACAAGCGAAAAAAGCAGGCCTAAAAATCGAAGTACAAGAAATTAACGGCGGTGTGCCATTAAACGAAAGTGTGGCAGACGGAACTGTGGATGCCAACGCCTTCCAATCTATCGGCTACTTAAAAGGATTTAACGAAGCCAACTCAAACAAACTCGTTCCAGTTGGTACTACGTATATTGAACCAATGGGGCTTTACTCTAAAAAGGTAAAATCACTAAACGACCTACCAAACGGTGCGAAAGTGGCAATTCCTGATAACCCATATAACACTACTCGTGCGCTACGCTTATTAGAAAGCGCTGGTTTAATTAAATTACCAAGTGACTTCAAAGATGGCACTGGCACTCCTAGCGACATCGTAGAAAACAAGAAAAACCTTGAATTCTTACTGATCGATGACACTACAAGCGTACGTGTATTAGACGACACTGATTTAATCGCCATCGGAAACACAATCGCCCTTGAAGGTGGTTTAAACGTATTGAAAGACTCACTCTTCTATGAAAAAGCAGACGAATCTACAATCACAAGCATCAACGTGATTGCCGTGAAAGCAGAAAATGCCGATAAAGAAGAATACAAAAAATTAGTGGACCTCTACCACGACCCAGAAATCCAAAAATACATTTCTGAGAAGTTTGCAGGAACAAAAGTGGAAGTGAAGAAACCTGTTTCTGAAGTGTGGGGTAAATAATTCATGAAGATTGCTATCGTTGCAGCGATGAAAGAAGAGTTGCATCCATTTGAAGAGCATTTCGCACCCGGAAAAGTAGTCTTTGAAAAAGGTCCTATCCGACTCCTAGAAGTACATGAGAACTTATATCTTGTACAGTCAGGTATCGGAAAAGCCAATGCCGCTGCCGCTGCTGCATGGTTATGCGACAAAATTCATCCTGACCTCATTATTAATACCGGGACAACAGGAAGCTTTAATCCCGCATTCGACTTGGCCGATGTCATCGTTTCTACAAAATTCGCCTATAGCGACGTGGATGCCACTGGATTCGACTACGCTTGGGGACAAGTCCCTCAGATGCCAGCCGACTATCATGTAGATAAAGACTTACACGAAAAAGTGGTCGGACTACTCCGTGAAAAAGTGAGTGGATTTAACATCCAAAGCGGCTTTATCGCAACAAGTGACTCATTTATGAGTTCTGTCGATGCCGTTAGTACGATTCGTGAAAAATTACCAGACATCGTCGCAAGCGACATGGAAGCAGCGCCCATTGCACAAGTGGCTAGCTTCTATAACATTCCCGTACTAAACGTGCGTGGTGTGAGCGACCATGTGGGTGGAGATGCCCCTGATACCTTCGAGGAAACACTCGAAAAAGCATCTCAAAACGCATTCGAAGCAGTGCATATTATCGTTGAAAACTTCCTATAAATCTCCCTAGATTTACCGCAAACGCTAAACGCGAAAAGGAGCGCAGGCTTACTCGCCTCGCTCCTTTTTGTGTGTTGTCGCAGAATTAAACTTTTTCTTACTGTTAGTTAGTGCAAAAGAGATATTCAGATGCACTATTCATGTAAAAGAACAATGAAAAAGAATCAGTTTATTGAAAGAATAGTGGGGGATCGCATCGGATGCGAATTAGTAGGAGCTAAAACTGCAAGTTTTTGCTTCTACTTTGAGGCTCCGAAGGCGAGAGACTACAGGCTCGAGCCGCTGCCCCACTATAACTCTTTCAATTTTAAACTGATTCTTTAAATTGTTCTTTTTATTACCCTACTATTTAACTTTCAAAATATCTTCTTTCGCGTGGATAAGCTCTGTAATCAATTGACAGTAAGGTGTTGGAATACCATATTCCT
>CAUVJW010000115.1:0-3709 GCA_963552295.1 uncultured Streptococcus sp.
TCTTGATACTCATCGACCATGACTTCTTTAAAGTGATTTTGATAGTATTCGGAAGCAATCTTTTGACCATTTGAATCTAATTTTGTCAAAATTCTCAAAGTATCATGTTCTAAGTCTGAGAAATCAAGCTTATTTAACTGATGTTTTTCATCTTGGAAACGGTCATAAAACATCACTGCGATATCTGAAAGTTTCGAAAGAATTCGATTTACTTTCGTCATTTGCTGCAGCTGAACTTCTGGAGAAATTGCAAAGTAATCTTCTTTGATTTTTTGGAAGTCTTTTTTCAACCCTTCACGAATTGCTTTAATCTCATCTAAGCTTTCTTTAACAGCCTCATCCACTTTAGCTGTAGACCAGTTCTTGAATTTTCTGTCTTCAAATGCTTGATGCGCAAAAACGTATGACTCTTCTTGGATATGCACCAAAATCGTTTTTACAAAGTCTATATCATCTTCTAATACCGCTTGATGCTTCGGAGCGCCAAGAAGTTCGATATCTTTAAGAAGTTGATCATATTGAGTAACAAGGTAACTTAACTCTTCGATTAATGCTGGTTTTACGTACGTTTTAACGAAAGGTGTTGAAGCATAATCACTTCCAACTGCATAATTCTCAGTTAAAGTTGATAGCCATGTTTTAGGTTCTCTTTTAGAACGTGAATATTGATATAAACGATAGACAGTATTCGTAATGCCATCGTCTGAACGGTCGTTTGAGAACGTTGCAAATACTTCTTCAAATTCAGGATGTTCAAGAAGCTCTTCTTCTAGTGCTCTCCATACCTTTTCTTGTAGTAGTTGTCCTTCGATTTCATCCATCATCGTAAATACTGGATCGATACCCGCTAAATAGAAATAACGACGAATCACTTTCATACAGAAACTATGAATTGTTGAAATCATAGCAGACGGAATGAGTTGTAATTGCTTCGCAAAACGTTGTTGAAGAACTTCATCCGTTGATTTTTCAATCGCTTCTTCTAATTTAGAACGAAGACGCTCCTTCATTTCCTTTGCTGCAAGCTCCGTGAAAGTCACTACTAACAATTCATTAATGTCGATTCCCTCTTGAATATGCATCAAAATACGTTCTACAAGCACTTTTGTTTTCCCTGAACCAGCTGAGGCAGAAACAAGAAGATTGTTCCCACGAGTAGCTATTGCCTTCCATTGATCAGGTGTTGCTTGTAATCCTTCTGGTTTCTCTGGAATCATTCTTCTGTCTCTCCTTTCTTCTCTTGTAATTCCTCTTGAATAAATGCAATCCCCTCTTCTTTTTCAAATTTAGGAAGAGTACGATATCTATTTTCTGGGTTTGTAGCATCGAACTGGGCAATACTACTAAATTTACCGGATACAGAATCTGCATATTGTTTAAAGTCTTCATATGGAGCTAGTGTGATATCCCCAGATAGGATACCTTTACCTGCTTCTTGAATCTTTTCCCATACGAAATTTTTGAATAACTTCAATTCTTCTGTTGTATAAACGCCATTTTTATAAGTAGCACTGATACCACCATCTTTTTTCAAAGCGACATTTAATACGTTTGATTTACTTGTCTCAACAAGTTCCGGATTAAGTCTAGCAATCTCATCCGAGTTTACTAAACCACGATGTTTAAAGGCTTTAGTCCATTCTTGGATAAACTTATCTTCCGTTGGCACTTCTTTAATGCTGAATTTTGGATTATGCACATGGATATAGCTTGCTTCTAGAGGCGTTGGAACCGTACCTGTTTCACTGCGAATAATTTCTTCAGATACTTTCAAATACGTTAATAGTTGGATTTGAACCCCTGCAATGAGTTTGGCAATCTCAAATTTTTGTTCAGAAGATTTATAGTCAATAATCCCATTATAAATTCCGTTATCTGACTGTAGTAAGTCGATACGGTCAATCTTCCCACGTAAATGAATGGATTGATTTTTACCAATTGGAATGTGAATGGGATAGTTTCCAGAAGTCCCGAATACCACTTCGGTCATCCAAGGTTTTGTCTCTAGCGCTAAGGCTTGTTTTTGAAGCGCATTTGTCGTTTGCATTAGAGTTTGGTGTAACAATCCTTGGACGAAGTTTAAACGTCTAGAAGAGCCTAAAATCGCAAATTTCGGGTTCTCTTTCATTCGATTGAAGATTTCTTGCTCAATGGCTATTTTTTGTTCGAATGTTAATTCTCTTAGTGATAGTTCACGTGTATTTAATTCTTTAATAAACTGATCGAAGAATTCATGGAAGTATTCTCCTGTATTGGCTGGTGATAGCTCGAATTCTTGGCGTTCTTTCAGTCTTAATCCGTATTGTAAGAAATGACTAAATGGATCTTTATAGTAAGTTTCAATTTGAGACGTTGATAAATTCAATTGATTTCCATAAAGCTCTTGTGCAAGAGAAAGTGGTAATTTACTCGCTACATTTAATCTGAAGACAGATGCCAGTAACGCATGATAGTTAGCGCTGAATGCAGCGTCGGCTTTTAGTAAATGTGGAATTAACTTCCATAAGAAATCAATCTCGTCTTTTTCTTTGAACTTGTTTTCTCTCATCTTCAATAGAAGCGTTGTAAAAAGTTCAAACGGAACGACAAAATCTCCTTGTTCTAAACGGTTTTGTCGATTGACTGACCCTTCAATTTCTTCTAGTTCATAATGTTTTAGTAATCGTTGAACAAAATTTGAAACCAGTTGTTCCTTACCATCTTTAGAAATAGCGCACGATAGATAAAGATGCTCTGTTGCACTCATGAGTAACTGATAGAACACAAATGGTTCAACTGATTGTAGTTGTCCTGTTGTAGGCGCTAGGAAACGGCCACTATCTAGTTGATTGGAAAAAAGTTCACGTTCGTCATCCGTTAATAACCCTGTCTCATCAATGTTTCGTGGCATTACACCTTGCGTGAGTCCGACTGCAAAAGTAATTTTCTTAGGTATATATCGAACGGAATCCATTCCTGTAATCGTTAATTCATCTAATGTAGAAGGCGCTAAATTATAGTGTGTTTGTTCAAATCCTGTATGAAGTAACATCATAAAGGTTTCCCAATCAAAGGATTTATCTCCGAAAATATAGATATATTCATCTAGTAAACGGATAAATTCAGACCAAACTTGCTCTTGACGTCTCGCTGTTTCGACGTCTCCTTCTTCAGCAGCAACATCTCTCCAGTAAATAACGGATTGATCTAATCCTAGAGTCGTCAATAATTGATACAATACAGTAACTGCCTCAGTCGTTGTAGCTGCTTGTTCTAATTTCTTAAATGCAGGTAGTAATACGCTTGTTAATTCATCTCGAAGTTCTTGCGCTTTTAAAAGAATTTGCGTATTTTTATCTGTCACTTCAACTTTAGAATCTTCATCAATAGAATCTTCCACATAGGCCCAAGGTTTTCCATTGGTCCATTGATAACCTTCGTAACCATTAGCAAGAATAACTGTTTCCGTTTCATCTAATTGCTGTCTAAAGGCTTGTAATTGCTCCTTAAGAGGCGTTTCATCACCTTTATACCACAAGATATATTCGCTACGAAGAAGACTCATAATATCGGCATAACGCCAATCGTATTGCCAAATATTATAGAGTGCATCCAGAACTTGAATAATTGGATGATGCTCCATTGAGTCTGATAAATCGATAAACCCGGGAATATCATATTGTTTTAAAAGAGATTCCAGGAACAAATGGTTCTCTTCTAAATTACGTCC
>CAUVJW010000116.1:0-3682 GCA_963552295.1 uncultured Streptococcus sp.
ATCGGTTTCGTGGAAAATGGCATCCACCCACTTCGTTAGCGCGGTAGTCGCAACCCCTCGGCTCCATAACTGGTCGTCATAAATCACAATCCCGATTTCTAGCCATCGTGTTGCTTCGTCCACCCATGATTTTGAAACCATCCCAACAGGCTGACCGCCAACTACAATACATCTGCAATCTTCGCTCATTAAAAAGTCCGCAATCGGGCTTGCTCCAAAACTCTTCGCATCATCAAACTTGCGATAGTCATTAAAATACGGCGCGTTAAACTTCGTCCACGCTGGATGGTCTGTTGAAAAACCACTCTTCCAAATCGTTTCAAGGAAACTTTTGTTAAAAGGAACTAGTTGCACCTCGGTTTTTTGCTTTAAGCTTTCCACTGATTCATTCCCCCTTCAACGTTTACCACATCAAACCCTTTTGTCTCCAAGAACTGGCAGGCACGCTCCGAGCGCATCCCGCCTTGGCAAATCACATAATAGCGTTTAGACACATCCAGTTGCTCGTATCCTTTATCTAACGTACTAAGCGGCACATTCACAGCACCTTCGATATGTCCTGCTTGGAATTCATCCACTTCACGAACGTCTAGAATCGCGATGTCCTCTTTTTGATGCAACGCTTGAAATTCTACTGGTTCAATTCTTTCCATTTTCTTACTCCCTTTCTCCTACTTCATTTTCTCTCACTTCCTACTGTATCGTATTCCAGCGAAAAAACAAAGCGCCATGCACGAATTCATGCACGGCACTGTTATTATTTAATATTATGTTTGTTCATCTTTTGTTGGAAAATCCCAGTGATGATTTCACGCAATTCTTCGCGTTCTTTTTCAGGAAGCTCTCCTTCTTGTTTTGCGACTGCGTAAAGTTCAGGATTTTCTTTTGCGATGCGTTGAACAGTTTTTGTTGTCGCATGACCTCTGACTAAGAACGGAATTGCCTTAATCCATTCTTCGGGCACTAGCGCTAGAATTTTCTTAGCCGCTTCTTTATCCGTCAACACCGCTGTGCTCAATCCTTTTTTAATTTGTTCTTGTTCTCTTTCTGTAAAATCTTTTATATCCATTTTATATCCTCTTTTCTATTCCCTTTTTTGATATACATACTATTATATTCCTGTCTGGATTCAAGAACAACTCAGGCGATGTTTCCTACGATTTCTCCACATATTTCGCATTATCCATAATAAATGGCTTCGCTAGGCCTTCTCCGGTATAGTCTTGATATTTCGTTTCAAGATACTTGTAGACATCTTCTTTCGTCTTGAATTTAATCGCTTGGTATGGTTCCTCGAAGGTGAGTTTTTCGACAAAAAGGAACCCGTCCCCCGTTGGCACTAAGACTCCCACGTGGCCGATAAAGAGCGATTCCCCGTCCAAATTATCGTGAATCACGACTGAGAGCATGCGCGCATTCTCGTCAAAAGTAAATTGCGATAGGAACTGTTCCATCTTCTTCGCATGCGTCTTCACATCTGTCGTAGCTTCCGTTTCTACACGCGAGAACAAACGATTCAAGTCTTCTTTTTCATCCGCACTAAAGAGATGTCCCTTATCAATCGCATCATTATCGATAAATAAGAGCTCACTATCCGCAGCAATCTTCGGAATCGTAATCTTATTCTTCAGCAACGCATACGTATTGATGCGGCAGTTCGTTCCGACAAAATCGCCGTGTTTTGCAGTCCAAAGCGAACTGATTTTCTCAACGTCATACTCCGTTTTTGTAAACGAAGCAAAATCCCCTTGCAAGCCCGTTTCGCCGACAATCGCATTGTAGTCATTCACGAACTCGAAGAACTTCTCCACACTTTCTTTATCTAAGTACGCAGATAACAATGCCTTCACTTCCTCCACGCTTGAAGGATTGTTGATGTTGGTATAGGTCGCAACCCATTGCGGTGCTTCCTGCGATTGTGCCGCTACGATTGTTGTCTCTGGAGCTGCCTGTGTTGTCGTTTCTTTTTGCGTCTGTCCGCATCCAGCTAAGCCGATAAGCACGGCTGCACAAAGTCCTAATGTTACTGTTTTCGAAATACTCTTCATTCTATTCTCCCTTTCACTGTCATTTTCTACGATTACCAAGCGATTCATCCTCAATTTTAAGTTCTCCACGGCATTTGTGGATGTTCCCTCCAAGCGTCTTTTCCTAGAGGCAAGTCTTTAAGTTCCCCGATAGACGGATCGAGCTCGTAGGCTTGTTTCAAGGTCACTAGCATCAAGTCCTCAATGTTATGCTCCTGGTTGCATAGAAACTGCCACATGCCATCGTCTTCGTCATGACTTACATATAAAATCGGCTTTTCTCCTCTTGCAATATGCTTGCACAGGATTGTTGCCGTATTTGGATCTTCACGAAATGGAAAACTCATAACCATCCTCCTAATCCTACTTTTATCGACGAACCATTGAATGCGGTTTCAACTCTCTCACTTATAATCTATCCTATTCTCTAGAAAAATACAATAAAACCTCTGTGAAATTTAGGAAAACAATATAAAAAAACGAGCACCCGAAGATGCCCGTTTCGTTTTAGAATAAATCAAAAATTAACTTGAAGTTTAAGATCGTTAGGATAACCGCCACGGCATATCCAAGGAAGGTATTCCATTTGGCGTTGGTGAACTCGCCCATGAGTGATTTCTTCGAAGTGAAGTAAATCAATGGGAAGATTGAGAATGGTAACGCCACTGATAAGAATACTTGTGAGTAAACCAAGAGTTGGTCCAATGTTTTTTCTTGCGAACCGAATAACATCGCTACGACGATCACCGGTAGTAAGGCGAATAAACGAGTCACAAGACGGATAATCCATTGTGGTAGTTTCATATGTAAGAAACCTTCCATCACGATTTGCCCTGTCAATGTTCCTGTAATCGTTGAGTTTTGACCACTTGCTAAAAGTGCCACTGCAAAGAGTGTTGATAATGTCGAACTTGCGATCGCACCGGCAATCTTCGAATCTTGCAATGCATTATACATTTGAGAGAAAGCCGAAATTTCAGATGCGTGTCCGAAGAATAATGCTGCTCCTAAGATTAATAGAAGTGAGTTCACGACGAATGCTAGGCTCAATTGAATGTTTGAGTCCCATGTCATGAAACGAACCGCTTTACGCACGTTATCTTTATCCGAGTAGTCCACTTTTCTCGTTTGTGATAATGATGAATGCAAGTATAAGTTGTGTGGCATTACCGTTGCCCCGACAATCCCTAGTGCCAATGTGAGGATGCTATCGTGTCCAGGAGTTGTTGGTTCGAATAGCTGCGCCGTTGGTAAGAATCCTGTGAAAATTCCTGAGATACTTGGGTCTGCTAACGCTACTAAATAGACGAAAATCAATAGAATTGTGAAAATCAATGTGGATACAATGGCTTCGATTTTCTTAAATCCGAGCTTCATAATTCCAAGAAGTAAGAATACGTCCAGAACCGTGATGAAGATGGCTCCCATAATTGGAATCCCGAATAAGAGGTTCAAGGCGATGGCCGACCCAAGCACCTCCGCTAAGTCTGTCGCCATCAAGGCTAATTCGACAATCACCCATAAAATATGACGAAGCCATTTTGGTGCGTGGTGCGCTGTTGCTTGCGCTAAGTCCATACGTGTAACAATCCCCAGTTTCCCTGCCATTTGTTGCAACTGCATTGCGATTAATGACGAAATAAGGATTACGAAGA
>CAUVJW010000117.1:0-3681 GCA_963552295.1 uncultured Streptococcus sp.
GGACGGCAGAAACATTACCAGAGCCGTTTAGAAAAATGCATAATACAAAAGTGGGGACTTGGGCACACCTTACGATTTTAGAAGGCGCGCTTACCTTCTATGAACTCGATGAGGATGGAAATGTTTTAGCCCAGCATCTCTTTACAAAAGATTCTGAGATTCCATTCGTCGAACCTCAAGCTTGGCACCGCGTTTCTCCAGCAAGCGATGACTTGAAATGTTATCTTACTTTCTATTGTACGCCTGAAGATTATTTCGCAAAAAAATATGACCTCACGCGTACACACTCAGAAGTGATTGAGGCAACACCGAAGTTTTCTAAAGGAAAGGTGCTCGATCTTGGAAGTGGCGAAGGAAGAAACAGCTTATACTTGGCGAAGAAAGGCTTCGATGTGACTTCGCTCGACATCAACTCGATGAGTCTTGCGAAATTAGCTCAGATTGCGGAAGCAGAAGGGCTTAATATCGATATTCAACCTTATAATATTGAGAGCGCAGATATTCCTGGCGGTCTCTATGACGTCATTATTTCAACAGTGGTATTGATGTTTGTAGATCCGTATACAATTCCTGATGTGATTGAAAATATGCAATCACATACGGCACCTGGCGGGTTCAACCTCATCGTAGCAGCCATGTCGACAGAAGACGCGCCATGTCCAGTGAATTTTCCTAAGACTTTTTCAAGCGGCGAATTGAAAGACTACTACGCTGACTGGACATTGCATAAATATAATGAAGACTTTGGCCAACTGCATAAAACGGACGAAAACGGAAATCGTATTAAAATGAGATTTGTGACCATGTTGGCACAGAAGTAAGGATGTGAGAAAAAGCGTTTAGAGACGATGACGGTTCGAACTTTGCCGTAAGCGACTTGAAAAGTCGCGCGGACAAAGCGAGAAAGGCTTGAGTCTCTGCTTTTTCGAACTCAACTACACAGGATACAAAAAAGGACATCAGCAAATGCTGATGTCCTTTTTGCTCACATCCTTGTGTAGTTGAGCGCGAAGACTCGCACCCTATGTAGTTGAGCTCGCAATCGCAGAAATGGCGTGCGTTTCCTCAAACGTCCGCAGAACGTTTCACGTTCCTTCCGGCGTTCGAGTCCAACGTTCCATTTCTGAGCGCGATTGCTCACATCCTGTTATTTGATATACAGCGTGTCACCTTTTAATACAAAGGTTGTACCTTCAGTGATGGTTTCTCCTGTTAAGACTAAGACGTCTTTCCCATCTTTTGTTTCATCAACAACTCGATATTCGCCGTCTTTTTTCACAACTAGCACATTATATTTTAAGTTTTTCTCTTCTTCTGTAGTAGGAATTACAAGTGCTTCTGTTACTCCTGTTAATTCAACTGCTTTTGAGAAATCATTGTTTTTAACAATATAGAATTTACCATCTTTTTTGACGATGTTATATCCTTCTCCGATTTCTTTATTCATTTCAACATTCTTCAACTCTTCTGATTCAGTTGTTGAGTTTTTGTCTTTAACGCTATCCGCTGCTTGTTTAATTTTCGCAGCAGCTTCGTTTAATTTGTTTTGATTATCTTGCAAGGCTTGTTGCACCACTTGAGAATTTTTCACTTGCTCTTGCTGCGCTTTTTGGCGTTCCTGTTTTGCTTGAAAACGTTGGAAACGTAAAAATGCATACACTGCAATAATCACAATCGAGATAATAGCGCTTAAAATACGACGTCCTTTATTATCCACTTACATTCACTCCTATAATAAGATAAGCTTATTTTATCATAAACCTGCTTTGTTTCCTATCCTATAAGCACCAAAAAAGCACTTCGGCATTGCTACCAAAGTGCTCAATTTTATAAATGATCTGTTCCAGGCGTTTCGAACGTCTGTGCAGAAGTTGTTTCTGTTGGTGTAGGAGCTGGTGTGTAAGACTCAATTTTCGTTAAATCAACGGTTGCTGTCGTAGACCCGTCACTCCATGGAATTTCATACGCTCTTCCAGAGTAAACCCAATTTTGTTTTCCAGCTTCTTGTGCTTTTGAAGATTGGTCCAATTGATCTTTCATCCACGCTAAAGCTTGTTCCAACGTTGCAAATTCTTGTCCCGTATTCCCTAACGGTTTCAATCGTTGTGGTGGTGTTGCTACTGTTTCTGAACTTGAAGTAACTGTAGGTGCTTCAGTTGGAGTTGCTTCTCTTGTCTGAGGACCATTTTCTGACTCTTCTCTTCTGCGTTCTTGGCTTGGAGTTGCCTGAGCAACATTTCCTTGAACTTCTCTTGTGTTCTTTTCTTCTTCAGTGACCACTTGTTTTTCTGTGGTTACAGATTCAGTTGTTGGCGCTTGAGTTGTCTCTTTCTTTTTCTCGGCGACTTCTTTCTTTTCAGTACTACTTGAAGGAGTTGACGAATTTGTCGGCGCACTTGTTTGTACTTCTACGACTTGAGTGACTTTTTGCATCGGACTCATCGCTTGTGAAATACCATATACACCTGCTAGCATCGCTAAAGATAGGCCTAACGTAATTCCCAATTGACTCGCTAAACCTAATGATTTAAAACCTTCTTGTATTTTCACTAAAAATGCTTTCATCGTCCATCCCCTTTCTCCTTTTATTTTTTATTCAAACTATTATACCATATTTTTTCACATTTGTAGAATGAAAAATATATATTATCACAAATTTAATTATTATTGCAACAGTATCTAGCAACTTTGTTTGTGAAAAGTTATTAACAAAAATTTCACAATTTATTCTGCCTATTTTTATGCACTTACATTATATATGAAAATTGTTTCAATTGCCAGACAATTCCACTACAAAGGCTTGCCATGGAGAAAGTTTGTAAGCGTGTAAATCTGTAATCTCATCTTCTGTATTAGCGACTAAAACCTTATTAAATCGGGCATCTACAGAGATTTCTTCCTCGGAATCAGATAAATTCACGACTGTCAACCATCTTTCTTCCCCAAGCGTGCGATAATATGCAAACACATTAGAATTAGTCTCAAGTAGTTCATAATCGCCCCAAACCACGATTGGATGATCTTTTCTAAGTTGAATGAGTTTTCGATACGTATGGAATACAGAGTCTGGATTTTGGAGTTCCGCCTCTACGTTAATCTCTTTGTAATTTGGATTGAGAGCTAACCAAGGTGTCCCCGTCGTAAATCCACCATTTGCTTCGGCAGTCCACGGAATTGGTCTACGCGCATTGTCTCTGCCTTTTGCATTTAGAGACTCCATAATGGATTCAACGCTAAAACCTCTCGCGATACGATCGTGGTACATATTGATAGACTCAATATCATCCAACTCTTCAATGCTAGAAACTAGCGTATTCGTCAATCCAAGTTCTTCCCCTTGGTAAATATAAGGCGTTCCCTTCATCATATGTAATAAGATAGCGAATGCCTTGGCGCTGCGAACACGGTACTCTTTATCATTCCCCCACCGTGACACAATTCTTGGTAAATCATGGTTGTTCCAGAATAGTGAATTCCAACCTTCGTTTCCAAGTTCCGTTTGCCATTTTGAAAGAACCGCCTTTAATTCACTTACATCGAGCGGTTTAAGGTCCCACTTCTCTTTACCTGGCTCATTATCTAGGAGTGAATGTTCAAATTGGAAGACCATCGATAATTCATGACGTTCTGGGTTTGAATAGAGTTTCGCGATTTCTGGTGTCGCTCCCCATGTTTCCCCAA
>CAUVJW010000118.1:0-3629 GCA_963552295.1 uncultured Streptococcus sp.
CTTACAGTTTTGTAACCACTACTTGTGGTAATAACTCTTCGATAAATGATTTTTCAGCAATTCCTACAGAGAAGGCTGTCGCACTCCCTGTAGCGGCTCCTTGTTTCAAGCTCGCTGCGTAATCGTTGGTTTCAATAAATTTTGCCATAAAGCCTGAAAGCATTGAGTCTCCTGCTCCAACTGAGTTGACTAATTTTCCTTTTGGAACATTCGATGTATAGACTTCACCGGTTTCACTAAGGAGCATTGCGCCGTCACCCCCACGAGAAATCAATACATTTCGTGCCCCCATATCTTGGAGTTTTTTCGCATAATCGACAATTTGTTCTTCTGTTTCAATCGTTACCCCAAAAATCTCCCCTAACTCATGATGGTTTGGTTTGATAATGAATGGGTGAAATGGAAGACATTTCGTTAATAAATCTTTTGTTGTGTCTAATACTAGTTTAACGCCTTTATCATCGCACAATTTTGCAATCGTTGTGTACGCAGAATGATCCATTCCGTTACCAGCATTTCCGGCTAAGAATACCACGTCGCCGTCTTGTAAGTTTTCTTCAAAGTACTCCACTAAACGAGCAAAATCATCAGCTTTCACCACTGGGCCATTCGCGTTGATTTCCGTTTCTTCGGTACTCTTTAATTTCAAATTAATACGCGTAACTCCGTCGATTTCGATGAAGTTCGTTTGAATTCCTTCTGCTTGCAACGCTTCTTTAATGAAGTTCCCTGAGAAACCTGCCAAGAAACCTGTTGCTGTATTGTCGAAGCCTAATCGTTTCAAGATGACAGACATATTAATGCCTTTTCCACCTGCCACGTAGTTTTCTTCTACAGAACGGTTTAAGGTGCCAAGTTCGCAGTTTGGAACTTTAACAACAAGGTCAATCGCTGGATTAAACGTAATCGTGTAAATCATGCTATCTCTCCTTTATTATGCGTCCATTTCAACAAGACGAATGCTTCCGGCCATACGGTAACGTAAGTCGGCTTGCTCCTTCGTCGTGTTTGTGACCATGGTTACTTGATGAAAATCCGCAACCTTACAGAGACTTACTTTAGCAAATTTGCTCGAATCGGCCAAAACATACGCTTGATTACTCTTATTAATCGCAATTTTTTTAATCGTTGCTTCTTCTTCGTCTGGAGTCGTATAGCCATAGCTTAAATCAACCCCATTCATTCCAAGGAAAGCTTTTTTGAAGAAATACTCGCGTAATTGGTTTTGCGCAAGAGCTCCCACCACCGCGCTCGTTTCCGTTTTGACTTGTCCACCAAGGAGCACCGTTTTAATGCCATAGTCTGCTAATAAGTGTGCTTGTTGCACGCCGTTTGTAATGACAGTGACATCCTTTCCTTCTAAATGAGGAATCATACGAAGCGTTGTCGTCCCCGCATCCATATAAATCGTTTCGCCTTTTGTGACAAGGGATGCGGCGTAGCGCCCGATGCATTCTTTCTCACGTCGATTTGAACGTTCCTTTTCTTTTATGGTTGGTTCATACTCTTTTGAATAGACGCGTTTAGCTCCACCGTGTACACGAATCAGCGTTCCTTCCTCTTCTAATAAAGAAAGATCACGACGAACTGTCGATTCAGAAGCACCCAGCGCTGCCATTAAGTCTTTCAGGTGTACTGTATCTTCCTTTTCTAATAAGTCCAAAATGATTCTTCTACGTTTTTCAGTAAGCATAAAGCTCCTCCTACAATCGACAAATATTCGTTGGAAATCCGGCCTTTAAACGGTCAAAAACTTCCATATGTATATAATATAATTTATACAGATAATTACATTCCTTATATAATATAAAATTATATAGCAACCGGTGCAAGTAATTTACGTGCTTTATGAAAGAAGAAATTACACTATTCGAGATATTTTCTGAATAGTTCCGGCAGTATTCTTTCTATACTATTTTTTATATATTCGAACCCTCTTTATTAATGCATTAAAAAAACGCCAGAGATTCCCCTGACGCCCTAACTGTTCGCTAACGTTTTATTTATTTTTCTTCTGTTTTTTCGTGTGGCAAGATTAAGTTTAAGACGATTCCAGCAATCGCACAAAGCGCTGTCCCTGATAAAGTGACAGGCCCTACTTCGAGCACTGCTGCACCAAGTCCAAGTACTAACATTGAGCTTGCGATAATGAGGTTTCGCACTTGTCTGAAGTCCACTTGTTTTTCGATTAATACTTTCAACCCGTTTGACGCAATAACCCCGTATAAGAGAATTGCCATTCCACCAAGTACTGCATTTGGAATCGTACGAATTAGTGCCGTGAATTTACCAAAGAAACTGAATCCAATCGCAATCAGTGCGGCATTACGAATGACCGATACCGATGCGATACGTGTCAACCCTACAACCCCTGTGTTTTCACCGTAAGTTGTATTGGCAGGTCCTCCTAGGAAGGCAGATACGGCTGTTGCGACCCCGTCTCCAATCAGCGTACGGTGTAAGCCTGGGTCCTTCAAGAATTGACGTCCGCAGATTTCGCTTAATACGGTGTGGTCCCCGATATGTTCTGCAATCGTTACAACCGCTACTGGCAGAAGCGCCCATGTTTCAGGCCCGAAGTATAAATTATATTGATGGAATAATCCGTTTGTATTGAATGGCAAGTATAATTCTGGTAACGCAATCCATTGTGCTTCAATGACTTTTGTGAAATCTACTAGTCCAAAGAAGATGGCCACGATATATCCACCGATAATCCCAAATAGGAATGGAATGATTTTCAAGAAGCCTTTTGCTTTTGTATTAATGAATGCTGTGATGAGGAATGTTACGACTGCAACGAACATTGGCTTCCAGTCACCATCTTTTACAAATCCGGCGTTCGTTACCGCACCATTGGCAAGACCTAAACCGATAACGATAATCATTGGTCCAATGACGATTGGCGGTAAGAGTCGGTTAATCCAATTGGTTCCTAAGAATTTAACAAATAAGGCCACAACCACATAGAGTAGTCCGACTAACACAACCCCTGTTTGCGCAGCATCTGGTTTTCCTTCCATTTGTGCCATCGCGAATTGCATGGCCGTAATAAAAGCAAAAGAGGATCCCAAGTAAACAGGTACTTTAAACTGCGTCGCAACCATATAGATTAGCGTTCCTAATCCTGACGCAAATAAAGCAACCGATACTGGCATCCCCAATATTAACGGCACTAAAACAGTGGCACCAAACATCGCAAACACGTGCTGCAAACTCAAGAACAGCCCAGGCACGAGCTCCGGTTTTTGATCCACATCTAACAACAGATCGACTTTTGAAGTTTGTAACTCCATTTTACCCTCTTTTCCGGGCGTTTTTGTGCACACAAAAAGCCCTATGTTTTTTAAGCGTAGGGCCAGTCTAATAAACTTGATCTTAGCCTTTCTCACCTCTCTGGATGAGTTTAAAAGCCCTTGCTAGCAGATAGTGTATCACACCTAAATTGGATTTTCTATACTTTTTTCTGTTTTTTTTAACAAAAGTATTGTCCCTACCTTCAATCCCAGTTACAATGGTAACAAGCAACCCTTAAAGTTGCCCAGTCTAACTTTATGGAGGGATCATTTATGGTCAAATCAGTAGAAACTATCACAGAATTAATCGGGAACACTCCCCTTGTGAAACTA
>CAUVJW010000119.1:0-3555 GCA_963552295.1 uncultured Streptococcus sp.
CCGCCAGCTTCTAAACTTCCATATAAGTTTGTCATAGGCCTAAAGCTCCCTTGGTTATTTTTTATTATTGTATCATATTTTTACCTAAAAAAAGAAGACGAATCCTGTAATAGAATTCGTCTTCTAGAAAAATTATACATGTAATTCTAATACTCGAGTTTTATTCGTAACAGAACCAGTTGCGATTGGAGTCACTTCTGCATAATCCATTGTGTTAGTGATAATGACCATTGTTGTGTCATCTAACCCATTTGCAGCAATCACTTCAGAATCAAATGTTCCGATGATATCTCCTGCTCTTACACGGTCTCCTTGAGATACTTTGGCTTCGAATCCTTCTCCATTCAACGAAACAGTATCGATTCCGACGTGAATAAGAATTTCAGCACCATTATCTGTTTTTAATCCATAGGCATGACCTGTTGGGAATGCAATCGCGATTTCAGCATCTGCTGGAGCGTAAACAACTCCTTTAGAAGGTTTCACTGCAATTCCTTGTCCCATTACTCCGCTAGAAAATACTGGATCATTCACTTCGCTTAAAGCCATAACTTCGCCAACAATTGGTGAACGTAATTTTTCATCAGCACGTTCAGTCGCTGGTGCAGCTACTTCTTCCTCTTGAGTTTCTTGTGAAGAAGGTCCTTCTGCTTCAACAGGAATATCTAACATTGAATCGTCGTAACCGAATAAATAAGTAAACGTAAATCCTAATGCAAATGATACTGCGACCATGAATAAGTATTGTGGTAATTGCCCGTTTCCGACATAAAGCATTGAACCAGGAATGATTGTAATTCCGTTACTTGTACCCGCTAATCCTAGTAAAGCTGAAAGAGCTCCACCTAAAGCACCTGCTAATAATGAAAGAACGAATGGTTTACGGAATCGTAAGTTCACCCCAAAGATAACAGGCTCAGTAATTCCTAGGAACGCAGATAAAGCTGCTGGGAATGTTAATGCTTTTAATTTTGGACTCTTCGTTTTAACACCAATCGCAACTGCTGCTGCCCCTTGAGCCGTCATAGCAGCTGTAATAATCGCGTTGAATGGGTTTTGCCCAGTTGCAGATAGTAAGTTAATTTCTAACAAGTTGAAGATATGGTGAACACCAGAAACAACGATTAATTGATGTGTACCACCGATGATTAACCCACCAAGACCAAATGGTAAATACAATACAGTTGTTGTAAGTGAAAGAATCACTTTCTCTACTTGATGGAAGATTGGTCCTAATACAAATAATCCTAAAATTGACATTACAAATAATGTAATAAAAGGTGTTACTAATAAGTCCAATACTTCTGGTACATATTTTCTAACCCATTTTTCAAAATTAGCACCTACAACCCCGATAATAAACGCTGGTAAAACAGAACCTTGTAAACCAACGACATCCACAAGACCGAAGAATTTGATAGGAACAATTTCCCCACCTTGAGCAACTTCCCAAGCGTTAGGAAGAGAACCAGAAATTAACATCAGACCAAGTACAATCCCGATTGTTTGATTCCCACCAAACACTTTAAACGTTGACCAAACTACTAAGGCTGGTAATGCGATAAAGGCAGTGTCTGTTAAGATTTTAGAATAGATTAAAAAGTCAGATGGTAATACAACACCAAAAGCCTCTAATAATCCACGAAGACCCATGAAAAGACCAGTTGCAACAATCGCTGGAATGATTGGAACGAATACATCCCCGAATGTACGAACAGCACGTTGGAACCAGTTCCCTTGTTTTGCTGCCTCGGCTTTCATTTCGCTAGTTGTTGAAGTTGGTAAGCCAAGTGATACCACTTCATCATAAATACGGTTTACAGTTCCTGTACCAAAAATAATTTGGAATTGCCCTGCGTTGAAGAATGCTCCTTGAACTTTCTCAATATTCTCGACTCTATTTGTATCGATTTTTTCTTTATCTTTTACCATGATACGAAGACGCGTTGCACAGTGCGCTACACTACTAACGTTGTCTTTGCCACCAATGGCTTCGATAACACTTTTTGCAATTTCAGTATTATTCATCCATTACACACTCCTTTATAAAAATTGTTACTAATAATAGCACATTTATTTCATTTCGAATTTTATCATTATACCGCTATAAGTCAAGTTACATCTGATATTGAATCACAAAAAGAACACTTTAGCAAAAAAGCTTGCATTTACGCGGAAAAACACGTACTGTAAAGATACAATTTTAGAGGAGGAATCCATCATGAAATGGACAACTGAACTTAGATACAAACGCTATGAAGATTGGACTCAAGCTGAGAAAGAACAATTGAAATCTACAATGGAAAAATCCCCTTGGAGAGCGAAATACCACGTAGAACCATCCAGCGGATTGCTAAATGACCCTAATGGTTTTTCTTATTTCGACGGTAAATGGATTGTGTTTTACCAAAACTTTCCTTTTGGCGCTGCTCATGGATTGAAATCATGGGTACAACTAGAAAGCGATGACCTTGTGACATTTAAAGAAACTGGAGTCAAAGTCCTTCCAGATACTCCTATGGATAGTCATGGCGCTTATTCAGGTAGTGCAATGCAATTTGGTGATAAATTATTTCTATTTTATACTGGAAATGTGAGAGATGAAAATTGGGTTCGCCATCCTCACCAATTAGGGGCACTTATGGGTAAAGACGGTCATATTGAAAAACTTGGAAAAGATTTGATTCCAAAACCAAGTAATGCTACAGGTCACTTTAGAGACCCACAAATTTTCCAATATAAAAATCATTATTACGCGATTGTAGGTGGTCAAAATCAAGAAAAAAAAGGCTTCGTTCGACTCTACCGTGCTGTTAATAACGATTATAGAAATTGGGAAGAAATTGGGGATTTAGACTTTAAGAATGACAATACCGCTTATATGATGGAATGTCCGAACTTGGTCTTTGTAGATGAAAAACCAGTACTGATATACTGCCCTCAAGGATTAGATAAAGACGTATTCCACTACGATAATATTTATCCAAACTTATATAAAATCGGTGAAACATTCGACCCAGAAAATGCGACGATCACACCCGTTTCTGAGCTTCATCAATTAGACTACGGTTTTGACGTTTATGCTACTCAAGCATTTAACGCACCAGACGGCCGTGCGCTTTGCATTAGCTGGCTTGGATTACCAGATGTTTCTTATCCAAGTGATATTTACGAACATCAAGGGATTTTTTCGTTAGTGAAGGAACTCTCACTTAAGGATGGCAAGTTATATCAAACTCCTGTAAAAGGAATCGAAAAGCTTCGTCAATCTTCCCTTCCGTTTAACAAGTATATTAAAAATACTTCGAATTGCTACGAGTTAAATCTGAAATTAGAAGGAGAAATGGTACATGAGCTCATTCTATTCTCAGACAAAGATGGCAATGGACTATCCCTCATCTTTAATCTTGTAGATGGTGAGGTTGTAGTTGATCGAAGCAAGGTAGGAGAAAATTTTGCCACAGAATTCAGTAGTGTTCGTACAGCACCAATTGCTCCAGCAGACACTACTGCGCGTATCTTTATTGATAATTCTGTCTTTGAAATCTTTATTAA
>CAUVJW010000120.1:0-3470 GCA_963552295.1 uncultured Streptococcus sp.
GATAATGGCACGATGGCTAGTGTTTTTCCTAAGCATCCTAGAATCTTTAATAAGGTATCTAGTTGCGGAGTACTCTTCCCCGTTTCGATTCGAGCAATCACGGGTTGCTTCACCCCACTTAACTCTTCTAATTGTTTCTGACTAATTCCTAGTTCTTTTCTGGCACGAATTAATTCACTAATAATAGCAACTCTTAAATCAGTAGCTGCGATTTCTTCTTGGGTAAATAAATCATTTCTAACATCTGTCCAATTACTTCCAATTGCTGTTTCACTCATCTTCTCACTCCCACTCTCTTAAAATTATCGCACTATTATTATAACTTAAAAGTTATCATTTTTAAATACTTTTAAGTTATTATGCTTTAAAAATAAAAAAATAATTATAATGTATACATTATAATGAGCACATAAAAAGACCGAGCAGCTGCTCGGTCTTCACTAGTGACATTCAGTTTGAACACCATCAATCATGTCTTGGATGGTGCGTTTGTTATAGAAATTAATTTGTTGTTGGATTTGTTCTTCTTGCAATTTGCCCATAACGCTTCCCATGCGTGTGCTCACAAGGCAGGTTGGGTCGGCAGCTTCTTTGAAGGCTTTTTCCAAGCGTTCATCCTCAGATACTAATAAGAAGATTTCTCCGAGTTTCACCTTTTTTGGATTGCCTTGCCATTGATAGCCACCTTGTTTCCCCGCAGTGGTTGACACCCAGCCTTTCTTCACCGCTTGGCTCATCAATTTTCGAACAATTGCCGGGTTGCTACAAGCGTTAAATGCGAGGTCTTTGCTTGAATAACGATTGTCGTGATGAATCGCCAGGTACGTTAGGCAGTGAATCATTACGATAAAGTCATTTCCCATAATAATCCCTACTTAATTAAGCCGAATACGTCGTTTAAAGCTTCTGCCATTGTTGGGTGAGTATAGATTTGATCGCGAAGAACTGTGTACGGTAAGTTCGCGTTCATTGCAGTTGCGATAATGTTAATCACTTCATGTGCTTCTTCAGCGAATAATGTCGCACCAACGATTTGGTTTGTTGAAGCATCCACTAATACTTTGTAGAATCCTACTTGATTTCCTAAGATTTTAGCTTTTGGAATCGCCATCGCTGGAAGTTTCGCAACTTTAACTTCGATACCTGCTTCTTTGGCTTGTTTTTCATTTAAACCAACGCTTGCTAAAGGTGGGTTAATGAAGGTTGCTGTTGGGAATTTTGCACGTTGTTTAGTTGAATATGTTGTATCCCCTGCTAAGAAACGTTTCACGATACGGAAATCATCTAATGAAACGAATGTGAATTGTGGTCCGCCGTTTACATCACCCATTGCGAAAATATGAGGCACGTTTGTTTGTAAGAATTCATTGACTTTGATTGCGCCGCGTTCTGTTAATTCAACGCCAGCTTTGTCTAAATCTAGACCTTGTACGTTTGCACGACGACCTGTCGCAACTAAGACTGCATCTGTTGTAAATGCAACTGGTGCACCTTCTGCAGTCGTTGCTTCCACCACTGCTTTTCCGCCTTCTTGATGAACTGCTTTTAATTGAACACCTAAGTTGAAAGTAACCCCTAAAGCTTCTAATTGTTCTTTCACAGCTTGTGCTACATCTTCATCTTCACGAGGAAGGAACGTATCGATTACATCGACAACTGTTACTTTTGTACCGAATTGTGCGTAAGTTGCAGCGAACTCTAATCCGATAAATCCACTACCGATAATAACAAGGCTTTCTGGGTAATCTTCTAAGTTCATGATTGTTTCGCTTGTGTGAATTGCTCCACCGATTGTTAACCCTTCTACTGGTGGTACGAAAGGAGTTGCTCCAGTATTAATGAAAATACGATCTGCTTTGAAGAGTTTTTCTCCTTCTGCAGTATCTACAGCTACTGTATGGTCATCTACAAAACGTGCAGTTCCGTCGATAATTTGTGTTTTCTCAACAGAGTCTACTTTGTTGTAGTTTGCTGTGTTTAAAGCCGCAATCAATGCTTTCTTTTCTTGAACGCTCTTTGTATAGTAGCTGCTAGCGTCTTCGTTTGAATATTGTTTGCGAAGTGCTTTTGTCGCTAATTTTTTAGAAGGAATACAGCCGACATTAATACATGTTCCACCGTACATTTCTTTTGATTTTTCGATTAAAATCGTGTCTTCTCCAATACTTCCTAAGTATCCTGCTAATGTTTTTCCGGCTTTACCGAAACCAATAATGATATTTTTTACTGTTGTTGTCATAAAATCACCTTTCTAACTGTAATATTTTTAATTACAGTTAGAGTATATCTCACAAATTCATAATCGCAAAATTATCTGCTCACGAAAAAAGACACCTACTTTTGTAGATGTCTTCTTGTACTATTTATAAATACTCTTTTAAACGATTGACTAATTGAAGCAGGTCATTCTCTTTTGGTTGATATTCTTCAGATGACATTTCTTCCCATGGAACCCACCAGACGGGTCCTCTTCCATTATGGCCATACCCTTTCATATCCCCTGCTTTTCTTGGAAAAAGATGCCAATGTACATGTGCATCACCATTACCTAGCAATTCGATATTCATTTTCTCAGCTTGAAACGCTTTTGCCACGGCTTCTTGAACAATAGTCATTTCTTCAAGAAATTTAATTTTTGTTTCATATTCCATCTGATGCAATTCCGTTACGTGTTCTTTGGCTAGGAACAATGTGTACCCTTTAAAATACTGTCCGTCTCCTATTACCACATAACCCGTTTCAAGTTCTTTTACAAAATGCGGATTTTTACCTTGCTTAATTAACTCTATCCGCTCACAAATCAAACACATATACTTAACTCCTACTTCAATCTATCTGCTTTAATAATCGAATAATATGCCATATCACAGATACCTTGATTATTCTTGCCATATTGTCGCAGTGTACCTTCATAAATCATGCCAGCCTTTTGCATCACTTTTCCACTGGCTGGATTATTCACATCGTGACGTGCGGCTACTCTATTGCAACCCGCTTCTTCTAAGAGATAATCGATTACTGCAATAAGCGCTTCTGTCATAATTCCTTTTCCCCAGCATTTGCGACTAAGTGCATATCCAATCTCCACAGCATTGAGTTTTTCTTCCAAATGCACTACATCAATACTACCAACAACCTCATTGTTAAATACGATTGCCCATTTGAACTGAAGTGGATTTTGATAGCCGTCTACCCATCGTTTAATGCTCTCTTTAGTTGTCAGGGCAGATTCATGCGGAGGCCACGTCAAATAATGTGTCACTTCTGCATCACTCGACCAATTTTTAAACATTGAGGCCGCATCTTCTAGTTGAAAAGGTCTAAGCAGTAATCGTTCTGTCTGAATTGTTTTTGTTCCTATTGGATTCATCGACAGTCCTCCTTACTTTTGTGTTTATGGTAGCACAGGAAGGAACCCACTTCAATACAAAAAAGGAACTAAGCTATAAATTAGCCTAATTCCTCTTAAA
>CAUVJW010000121.1:0-3433 GCA_963552295.1 uncultured Streptococcus sp.
TTTGGTTCGAAAATCTCCGCAAACTCTTTGGCTTTCCCAACATTATTCGTCGCAATTACGATTTCTTTTTTCAATTCGACGGGTTTTACTTCTTCTTTAAGTGTCACTTTTTTCACCTTCAGACCTGTTCGATTCAACCAGTTTTCAGCAATCTCTTCAAAAAGGCTCGCTTCTCCTGTTGTATAAATTTCAAGAGTTGGTTCAGGATTCGTTTCAGGCGTTTCGCTAAGCTTGCAGTAGTCTAGTAACGCACTCACGCTGGAGACTGTTTCTGCTCCTGAGTCAATCAATGTCACGTTTGCTCCGACCACTTTTTGAATCGTTTGACGAAGTAATGGATAATGCGTACAGCCTAGAATCACTGTATCGACCTCTGTTCCTTCTAATGGACGTAAGGTTTCACGAACGACTTCTTCTGCTTCCTTCGTATTTGATTGATTACTTTCAACAATCGGTACAAATTTCGGACAAGCGATATCGAACACTTCGATTCCTTTATTCTTGTCATGCATGGTCTTTGGATATACTTTACTTGCAATGGTCGCGTTCGTCCCAAGAACACCGATGCGCTCATTCTTCGTTTGCTTGATGGCTGCAAGGCTCCCTGGTTGAATCACTCCAACGACTGGAATGGTTAATGTGTTTTGTAATTCTTCTAGAACTACTGCAGTCGCGGTATTACACGCAATCACAAGCATTTTAATGTTTTTCTCTAGTAAAAATTGCACCATTTCTAATGTGTATTGGCGGATTTCTTCAACGGGTCGTGTGCCGTATGGGCAACGTGCTGAATCGCCAAGGAAGATCATGGATTCGTTTGGTAATTGTTTAAGGGCTTCTTTGAGGACGGTAAGGCCGCCAACGCCCGAATCGATAAACCCGATTGGTCTTTTCATGGTTTCTCAACCTTTCTTTCTTTAGTCTTCTATAGTATACCATAGTTCGAGTGACGCTGATTCAAAAGTGGTTTGGTTTATGAAAAAGTTAACCAACTAAAGGGCACCTTCTAAACACCTTCGGTGTTTGAATGAAAAGGCTTTGGAGGGTCTAAACTGCATGCCTTTATCGGATATCTTCATAGTGTTTGTAATAGCTGTATCGGTTCGAGCCGTGGTCTCTCACCTACTGAGCCTCAAAGCAGTAGTAAGGAATAAATTCCTAACTACTGCTAATTCGCATCAGTTACGATCGCTATTACTCACACTATAGAATCCGATAAGCACTCCGTTTGACTCCTCCAGCCTTTTCATTCAAACACTGGTGCTCATAACTTTTTGAAATACAACTAGGTGACTAAAAAAGAAAGGAGAGAAACCTCCGCCCTAAACAAAAAGAACTCCTGATATACAGGAGTTCTGAGATAGATTTTATTCTGGAGTGATGCTTTGGTGTTTTCTTGTAACGAGGATTTGAAGTGCCACTAGAATCACTAATGCGATAGAAATGGATTCCACTTTATGTGTTGTAATGATATTAAGAAATTCTAGAAAAGCTGTTACAAAACCTGGCATTTGGCCATCACTAATTTGGCGAGTAAAACTTCCTCCAATTAATGCAGTAATCAAGAACACTAGGCCTAGTCCATAGATCCCTGTTTTTTGATTAAATTTATTAAGCACAATTCCAAGAACATTTGCGATTAGGTGAATTAGAACGACTTTTACGAAAAAGACTGCGATGCTGATAACGATATTTTCTGGGTCAAATAGGTCCCCTAAGCGCGATTGAATGGTTACTGAGCCCATTGAAACTCCATTTCTTAATGGAATTAATAAGGCGTAAATCAAAGTGATGATTCCAGAATCGACAAGCGTTTGAATGAATAAGCTTTCGATTTGTTCTTTTCTTGTTAATCCTAATTGACTTTCTAGACGGAATTGTTCAACGATATAGCCAATCCCAATGATTAAGATAATCAATGCAATTTCATTATCGAAGTAAATTGGGAAATAAGTACCGAATGTGCTAAAGTCCCCATTTGCAAAAATCTTCATTAAGAAACTTGTAATAATCCACCAAGCTCCTAAGAACATTAAAATTGTTTTCCATCTTCTTGCTAATCCCATGCTGACAACTGATAATAAACGGTTCATCTTATTCATTCTCCTTTCGAGTGATTGAGATAAAGTAATCTTGTAAGGTTAATGGAGAAAACTCTAATCCAGGTTGTGCTTCTTCCTTAGGCCCAATCACTACGCATCTTGTATGGTTTCCGATTTGATTTGTTTCAAGAACCTTTTTACCGGCCACATATTCTTGTACTAATGGAGATGCTCCACTAACGACGTATCCTTTACGAAGAACATCTTCGACCAGTACTTCTTCTGTCACTACTCCGTCTTTAATCACAATAACTTTTTCTAAAATTGAGGCTACTTCTTCGATTAAATGCGTTGCAATAACAAATGTACGAGGACGGCGCGCATAAGCTTCAAGCAACTTCTTATTGAAGAGTTGGCGGTGGTTCGCATCAAGTCCAAGCACTGGTTCATCTAAGAAGATGTATTCGCTAGGGTTCGCAAGCGCCAAGATAATTTTCATAATACTTTTATATCCTGTTGAGGCTTTTGAGTATTTTTGCTTTACGTTCACATCGAACACTTTGATAAGGTCTTGGGCAAATTCCATATCAAATTCTGGGTAAGTCGCTTGATAGATACCAAGGAGATCTTTAAATTTATATTCTTGCGGGAACCAGTTGTCCGAACTGGATAAGTACACTTCATGCATCGCGCTTGCTGTCTTATGAAGGTCCACCCCATCAAGAGTGATGTCACCGCTTGTCTTTTCGATGCGGCGAGCAATCATATTTAGCACTGTACTCTTTCCGGCACCATTTCGTCCGAGCAACCCGATAATACTTTCAGGTTCAATCGTGAATGTTGCTCCTTTTACCGCTTCTTTTTGCAAATACTTCTTCTTTAAATCTTTGACTTCAATACTCATTATTGGAAGCCTCCTTCGATGATTTTTACTAATTCGTCTTTCGTAATACCGAGCGCTTGTGCTTCTTTTAAGAAGTTTGGCACCATTTGATTGGCAAATTCATTTTGTTTCTTGCTTAAGATAATTTTTCTGGCCCCTTCTGCTACAAACGTTCCGAGACCTCTTCGTTTTTCAAGTATTTGTTCGCTCACGAGTAAGTTCATTCCTTTCAATACCGTTGCTGGGTTGATTTGATATCCTGTGGAAATCTCAGTTGTCGACGGTACTTGATCTCCTTCTTTGTAGACTTCATGGAAGATTTCTTCTTCCAATTGATTGGCTACTTGTTGAAATAATGGGATATCACTTTGAAAATCAAATTTCATAACGCACCTCCTTGTTCATGATCACTTTGTGTTAATTGGTTAGTTGCTTGTGTAACTAACTATAAGACTAAAGCAAAAATTTGTCAACACCTTTTCGAAAAAAATTTTAACAAAATAAAAAA
>CAUVJW010000122.1:0-3432 GCA_963552295.1 uncultured Streptococcus sp.
ACTTTTTCATTTAATGCTTGACCGTCTCCCATCGTTGCCCATGTGCGGTCCTTTTTGTCTTTAATTAACGTCACATATAAACGATTATTTTTCTTAGGCCATAACTCTTTCATACTTGGAAGTTCATCCAATGAAACTACCATATCTTTATCTTCTAAACCAATATCCACGAATACGCCTAAGTCTTTTCTGACTTGTGTCACGCTTGCCCATCCATAACTTTCATTTGTTACTTCAGGAATGCGGAGCGTAAAGACTTTTTTACGGGAAGAATTCTCATATAAGAATCCCGTTACTACATCACCAATCTTTAGCGATTCGGTAGCGTCGTCTTTTTTTAGACGGAATGTTTCTCCACTCTTTTGAACGAAAAAGTACTTTTCATTTTCATCCGTGATAATGGCTTGAACAACGGTCGATAATTCACTTGTCATAACAAACCTCCTTCTTCTACATTTGTCCTTTTATTTTACCACAAAATAGGGCTTACAGTCATTTAAATCCTTGTATTTCTAACGATTTCTCATTATTTTATCAAATGACTTCAAAACACAAAAAAAAGCTTGAACAACTTTTTACAGTTTGTTCAAGCTTTTTATTATGATTTAAATCAATTATACGCGAGCAACTTTCATCATGTTTGTTGTTCCTTTAATTCCTAAAGGTACACCAGCAGTGATGATTACTAAATCGCCTTCTTTAGCATTGTGGTTTTCACGAACTGCTTGCATACAGATTTCGAACATTTCATCTGTAGATTTTGCACGTTCAACGATTAGTGGTTTAACACCCCAGATTAACGCCAATGCACGTTGTTGACGTTCAGAAGAAGTCACACCTAAGATTGTTGCGTCAGGACGGAATTTAGAAATCATTTTTGGAGTATGTCCTGATTCAGTTGCAGCAACGATTGTTTTCACTTTTAAGTTTTTAGCTGTATGAGCTACTGAACGGCCGATAGCTTCTGCCACATCAGTTTCATCGAATGCTTTTAATTTGAATTTGTCACGTACACGGATTTCTTGTTCTGTACGAACACAGATGTTAGCCATTGTACGAACTGCTTCAACTGGGTAATCCCCTGCTGCAGATTCACCAGATAACATAACTGCATCTGTACCATCGAAGATAGCGTTCGCTACGTCACCAACTTCCGCACGTGTTGGACGTGGGTTACGTTGCATTGAATCTAACATTTGAGTAGCAGTGATAACTGGTTTACCTAATGTGTTACATTTCTTGATTAACATTTTTTGAACGATTGGAACTTCTTCCGCAGCGATTTCAACACCCATGTCTCCACGAGCAACCATTAAACCATCAGATAACGCTAAGATTTCGTCAATGTTGTCGATACCTTCTTGGTTTTCGATTTTTGGAATAATTTGGATGTGAGTTGCGTTATGTTCTTTTAATAAATCGCGGATTTCTTGAACGTCTGAAGCACGACGAACGAAACTTGCTGCGATAAAGTCAATATCATTTTCAATACCGAAGATAATATCTGCACGGTCTTTTTCAGTGATACCAGGTAATTTTGTTTTAACACCAGGAACGTTAATTCCTTTTTTGTTTTTAACAACACCACTGTTGTTTACTACGCAGACGATTTCGCCATTAGCGTGGTCCACTTCAGTAACTGCTAACCCTACTAAACCATCATCTACTAAGATAATTGATCCAGGTTTAACATCGTTGATTAATTCTGGGTAAGTGATAGAGAATTTTTCTTTAGTTCCTAACACTTCAGTCATTGAAATACGAACAACGTCTCCAGTGTGGAATTCAATCGCACCATTTTCCATATCATGAGTACGGATTTCTGGTCCTTTAGTATCTAAAAGAATCGCGATAACGCGGCCTGTTTCTTTACGGATTTTTTTGATTGTGTTGATACGTGCTAAATGTTCTTCATGGTCACCATGAGAGAAGTTTAAACGCGCAACGTTCATTCCTGCTTCTGCTAAAGCTGCTAATTTTTCTGGCGCTTCACTAGCAGGTCCAATAGTACATACGATTTTAGTTCTTTTCATTTTTTCTTGACTCCTTTAGTTTGTTTTAGAATGAAATTTCTTTATTTAGTTGATACAACTCTAAGTTAGGTAAATGTTTGCCGTTTGCTAATGTTTCAACGATATCGCTATAGATAATTTGTTCTGCTTTCACGCCGACACACACGCCACCGATATCTTCTTTTAATAAATCGATTGCTTTGGCACCCATACGACTTGCAAGTACACGGTCACGAGCACTTGGAGCTCCACCACGTTGAACGTGTCCTAATACTGTAACACGTGTATGGAAGTCACTATCGTATTCACGTAATTTCTTCGCAAGTTCGTCCCCAGACATTACGCCTTCTGCAAGAATGATTAATGTATGCTTCTTACCGTTCAAGCGACCTTGTTTGATTTCTTTAGCGACAGTTTCTAAATCAAAATCTTGTTCTGGAATCAAAATTTGTTCTGCACCACTGGCAACCCCTGTCCAAAGTGCGATATCTCCAGCACGACGACCCATAACTTCAACGATAAACGTACGAACGTGTGATGTCGCAGTATCACGAAGACGGTCTAGCGCTTCTAATACAGTATTGATGGCAGTATCAAAACCGATTGTATATTCCGTACCTGGAATATCATTGTCGATTGTTCCTGGAACCCCAACAGTTGGGAAACCAAGTTTTGTTAAGGCAACGGCCCCTTGATAGCTTCCGTCACCACCGATAACAACAAGACCTTCAATACCGAATTTCTTTAATTGTTCGATTCCTTTTTCTTGTCCTTCGCGGTTTGCGAATTCTGGATAACGTGCAGAATACAAGAATGTACCCCCGCGACCAATCAAGTCACTCACGTCTGACGGATTTAATTTACGGATATCACCAGCTACTAACCCGGCAAAACCATAGTTAATTCCGTATACTTCAAAACCTTCATAAATACCCTTACGTACAATCGCACGTACAGCGGCATTCATCCCTGGAGCATCTCCTCCACTTGTTAAAACAGCAATGCGTTTCACAAAGATTCACCTCTTAGATTTATTTTTACTGGAACAAGCCCATTTGTTCTCATTTTATCACTTTTTTAAACAAATGTCTTTCATTTTCATAAACTTTTTCATTTTACAATTTTTATACATTCTTTATCTAAAATGTCGACAAGACTAGGAATCAGTTTCGACTCAAGGTTCACACCGTTTGCAAAAGAATTCTTTACGAGAGTTTTACTATTCACGAGGAATAATTCAACAGGTGTCACCCCTTTATATTTAGTCACCAACTGCTTAATCTCAGCATACACTTCAGGAGTATGTTTTTCCGGACGAATCGCGATTTTCAATATCTTGGCAGCATCTTCAAGAAGCTTATCTGCAAAACTCATCGGATACATGCGGTTTAACTGCAGTTGCCATTGACCTTTTTGTCCT
>CAUVJW010000123.1:0-3420 GCA_963552295.1 uncultured Streptococcus sp.
TTGACGATACCAACAATCGATTCCACATCATTCGTTTCAAAGTGTTGCACCATTGGACGAAGAACAGGAATCCCACCGCCGACACTTGCTTCATAATACAAGTACACATCTTCAAGTTTAGCGAGTGTCGTTAATTCAACGCCGTGAATGGCAATCAGATTTTTATTAGCAGTTACAACAGATTTTTTGGCAAGTAAGCAAGCTCTCACATATTCATAAGCCGTTGTAATACCACCCATCACTTCAACCACTAACTCAATTTCAGGGTCGTGAACGATGTCATTAATATTGTTTGTAAATACAACATCTGATTGTTCCATCAATTCTGGTTCTCTAACTAACGCTGTCTTAATTTCAATTTTTTCTGGAAGAACACGTTCTAATTTTGATGCATTTTTCTTTAAAATATTGTATACACCACTACCAACTGTCCCAAATCCTAATAACGCAATTTTCATTTATTTCAATCCTCATCTAATATATTGAAAAGCCACAGCACAGACACTCTGCGCCGTGGCTTTACTCACAGTTATTATTTTAATCTTGTAACATTTCAAAAATTTCAATTGTCACTAAATCAATATCATCAAATTGGAATGTTTGATTTGTTTCTACATCTACTAATTCAAAACTACTTGTTTCTTGATTAAAAGTAACGATAGCTTTTTCAACGCCATCTTTTTCGAAGCGACGCACCTCGATATCTGAATCTTGTGCCGCCATTGTTTGTAAACGTTGGACAATTGCCACCAATTGTGAAGGTTTCATATAATTACTACCCCTTTCAAACTTTCTTTCATTATTCTACCATAAAACCTATCTCTGATAGTAAGAATAACCACTCTATTTAAGAGTTTTTTATTCATTTGGTAGGTTCCAATATAATTTGATTAAAGCTTGAGTTCCATCGTCTGCAAAACCATCATCACAAAGCGTTTCGTATAGTTTTTTTGCTTGTAGTGTTGCCGGTAAAAATAGACGCATTCTTTCAGCTTCATCCAGTGCAATTCCTAAGTCTTTTAGGAAATGTTTTGCAAAGAAACCAGGTGAATAATCTTCTTTTAAAATACGTGGTCCGTAATTTGAAAGTGACCAGTTTGCCGCACTTCCTGCGCCAACTGTTTGTAATACCTTGTCCATGTCTAAACCTGCTGCTTTCGCATAAACAAGCATCTCTGTTAAGCCTGTCATCGTTCCTGCAATCATAATTTGGTTGGCCATTTTCGTATGTTGACCAGCCCCTGCTGAGCCTTGGAGTGTAATCGTCTTAGAGAAGCAATCTAATACTGGATATACTTTTTCTAATGTTTCTTCTGTACCACCAACCATCGTAGAGAGCGTTCCGTTTTTAGCACCAAGGTCCCCACCTGATACAGGTGCGTCTAGCGCTTCCCAAGAGCGTGCTGCAGCTTCTTCGGCGATGCGTTTAGCTAAAGTTGGTGTACTTGTAGTAAGGTCCACCACCACGAGATGCTCTTTCGTAGACTTGAAGATCCCTTGGTCACCGAAATACACTTCTTCCACATCTTTTGGATAACCAACGATGGTTAACACTACATCTGCTGCATTAGCTACATCAGTAGGCGTATCCGCCCAAGTTGCTCCCTCTTCTAAAAGGTCTAATGCTCTTTCTTTCGTACGGTTATACACAACAACCTTATATTTTTTTAGCAGATGACGAATCATGGATTTCCCCATCACGCCTGTTCCGATAAATCCAATAGTTTTAATGGTCATTTTCTTCATCCTTTAACTCGTTCGTCGATAAACGTAAAAATTTCATGAGGTTCATAATATTATGAGAATGTTCTTGATTCCATTGATAGCCGTTAATCGCAGCCTCATAGAAATCTACAATTCTTTCTCCAAAAGTTTCAGAAGAAATTTCAGCTAATAACTGGTCTTGTAACGCTGAAACTTCAGCTTCATTCCCTAATTGGTTTTCAATATAGCCTAAGACACAATCCGCAATATCCGCATCTGTTTCAAATAACATTCCTAAAGCATCTGCTGTAATAAGACTGCTTAAGTAATCGTTCTTCTTAGCAATGACTGGAACGCGATTAACGAGTGCCTCTAGGTAAGTTAATCCTTGGCTTTCAGATTCAGATGCATTCACATAAAGGTCCGCCATTTGATAGTACTTATAAACCATTTCATTTTTGATTTCGCCCACAAATTGAACAAAATCGGTCATGCCAAGTTCTGTCACTTGCGCTTCCAATTTTTCTCTTTCAGGTCCGCCACCTGCAATACATAAACGCACATTTGGCTTACTTGCTACAATGGCTGGTAATGCTGCAATCACAGCAGCGATATTTTTTTCTTGTGACAAACGACTAAGAGATAGAAGCACCACTTCATCATCTGAATAGCCAAGCTCACTTCTCAAAGCATTAGCAACGTCTGGCTCTTGTGAAGGAACAACGACTCCCGTTGGAATCACTCGAACTTCCTGAAGCACTCCATATTCAATCAGCTTATCTTTTGTCATTTGACTTGGAGCAACCACTCCACTTGTTTGATTACAAAATGCTTTCGAGATATACGCCACATGACTTGGACGTAGCACTTTCCCTTTTGCAACATAGTGTAAATATTTTTCATACATTGTATGGTACGTATGAATCGTTGGAATCTTCAACATCGCAGCAATTAATTTACCTGCCAACCCAAGACTAAACTCCGTCTGAGTATGAATGATATCCAATTCATTTTCTTTCGCAATTCGGTAAGCTTTTCCTAGACCTTGTATCGCCACACGACGGTCCTTAAACGCGAAGAACGGAATACTTCCCAATCGAATAATATTCTCTTCCGGTTCCGTTACCTTTGGATCTGTCGTCGTAAAGATGATTACCGTATGCCCTTGTCTTTCTAAATTCTCTTTTAATACACGTATTGAAGTCGCAACTCCACTCACTTGTGGAAAGTACGTATCTGTAAATATACCGATTCGCATACTTACCTCCTTAAATTTGAAATATAAATATTTCTACTATCTCTTCTATTATAAACGATACACGCTGTAGTGTCACTAATAGCTGATAAATTACCCGCTTTTGTCATGTTTAAGTGTCAATATTACATAGCAACTTCCATTTCTTGATATAATATTAAGCATAAAGAATACTTTTAATAAAGAAGGTTATCATTATGGATTCAATGTTATTATATTTACTTTTTCCTAGCTTATTTATGATTCACGAAATGGAAGAGATTCTTCTTATGCCCTCATTTATGTCCTCTATGGTTGAACATCCAAAATTTAAAAATTTCAAGGAATTCTATTCCCCTTTTAAGTTTAATCTAATCGTCTTCGAAGAATTTCTAATTCTTTTGGCTTTTCTAGCCTATAGTTTTTATGTGGATGATTTTACAATTTATCAAACAATCATCATCGCATATAACTATCACATT
>CAUVJW010000124.1:0-3397 GCA_963552295.1 uncultured Streptococcus sp.
GCCGTCCAAGTCGGCATTGTTTTATAAGGAATTAATTCGTGCTCCATAAGAAAGCTCCTTTCAAGGTTGTCATTCTCATTGTACAAGAAAATGAAAGGCTAGAAAAATATTAGCTATTATATAGTAGTTTTAAAATTGATATAACCAAAAGTTATAACCGGCAATAAAAAAGTGTTAATTGACTAGAAGGTGGTTTGTTGGTATCCTATTAACATGTTTATAAGACACGTTGATGAGAAGAGTAAAAGTGGAACTTTTCAGTAGAGAGTCTCGGGTGGTGAAAAGAGACATGAGTAGAAGCTTTGAAGATGGCCTCGGAGTGTTAATCGTTGAATGATTAGGCGATTACGGGTAAGCCCGATACAGCTTTCTGTTTTGATTGAAACAGACGGAGATAGTATTTGTGAGAATACTATAAACAAAGGTGGTAACACGAGAATTTGACTCGTCCTTTTGCTAACCCATGTTAGTGAGGGGACGATTTTTGTTTGAAGAAAAGAAAGGAGAACACATGATTAAATTAGAAAATATCGACGTGACCTTTACGCAAGGTAAGAAAGTCGTAAAAGCCGTTCGAAATGTTTCTGTCGATGTGGAAGACGGGGATATCTATGGAATTATCGGATATAGTGGTGCTGGTAAAAGTACTCTAGTTCGTACCATTAACTTACTGCAACGTCCTACTAGTGGAAATGTGGAAGTCAATGGCGTAGATTTATTGAAATTGAAACCAAATGAATTGCGTGACGCACGTAAGAAAATTGGGATGATTTTCCAACACTTCAACTTAATGAATACGTTAAGCGTCTTTGACAATGTGGCTTTCCCGCTGAAAAAAGCGAAGAAACCGCTAGTGGAAGAAGGAGAAACAGCTGTTGATCCAACCGCGGAACCAAAATTGGTGAAGTTAACGAAGAAAGAAATTAAAGAGAAAGTTGATTCTCTACTGCAATTGGTTGGCCTTGAAGATAAAGCGAACAGCTATCCAAGCCAACTTTCTGGGGGACAAAAACAACGTGTGGCGATTGCCCGTGCGTTAGCCAACGACCCAGACGTATTGCTCTGTGACGAAGCGACAAGTGCGCTTGACCCTAAAACAACTTACTCAATCTTAGAGTTATTGAAGAAGGTTAATGAGCAATTAGGAATTACGATTGTGATTATCACGCATGAGATGCAAGTCGTTAAAGAAATTTGTAATAAGGTGGCCGTAATGGAAGACGGTGAAGTGATTGAGCAAGGAACAGTGCTTGATATCTTTACAAATCCGCAACGCAACTTAACAAAAGACTTCATCGATACAGCAACTCATATCAACCAAGGAATTGAAACAGTTCTCTCACACGAACAGTTATTGAATCTGAAAGATGGAGATTACTTAGTGAAAATTTCATTCGTCGGTGCTTCAACAGGGGAACCGTTGATTACGAAATTATCGACTCAATTCCAAGTGGCAGCGAACATCTTGTTTGCCAACGTGGAAATCATCCAAGAAACTCCAGTAGGAACATTATTGGTTGGTTTATCAGGCGAACAAGAAAGCATCGAAAATGCACTTTCTTACATTAAAGGACAAGGCGTTTCAGTAGAAGTCTTAGAAGAAAAGGGAGGTGCCTAAGATGAATTTATTAGCCTTTATCGATTTTAAAACTTGGTTTCCAAACATCGACGCAAAAGTATGGGCGGAAATTCAAAAAGCCACACTTGATACATTAATCATGGTTGGATTAACAGGTTTAATCGCGGGTATCTTAGGGATTGCTTTAGGTGTGACACTGGTTGTTACGCGTGAAGGAAACATCCTTGAAAATAAAGGATTGTATTTGGTACTTGATAAAGTGGTGAACTTATTCCGTTCGATTCCATTTATCATCCTTGCCATGTTACTGATTCCAGTAACTCGTGCAATCGTAGGAACAACCATTGGTATTCCAGGAGCGATTGTTCCGCTAGTATTCGCAACCGTTCCATTCTATTCTCGTCAAGTGCAATTAGCGTTGACCGAAGTAGATAAAGGGGTTATCGAAGCGAGTGAAGCAATGGGATGTACACCGCTAGAAATTATCTTCCGCGTGTACTTAAAAGAAGGCTTGCCTAGCTTAATCCGTGCAAGCTCACTAACAATTATCAGCTTAATTGGTTTAACAACCATGGCCGGAGCGTTTGGTGCCGGCGGTATCGGTAACGTAGCCATCTCACGAGGTTATAACCGATTCCAAGGAGACGTTATCGTGGTAGCCACAATTATCATGTTAATCATCGTCTTCATCACCCAAGCAATCGGTGACTATTTAGAGAAAAAAGCCACTAAATAAAAACCAGGATGTGAGGAAAAGCGGTTAGAGGCGATGACGGTTCGCAGGTTAGCCGCAAGGGACTTGGAACAAGTCGTGCGGACTAACCTCGAAAGGCTTGAGCCTCTGCTTTTCCGAACTCAACTACACTGAATTCGAGCTTAACAGCCCGAGTTCAACTACCAGGATGCGACCAATCATCCAAAAACAAAAAATCAAACCAACACAAAAAGGGGAAAAACAAAATGAACATTAAAAAATTATTCGTAGCTGCAGCGGCAGCATTAACATTAGCAGCATGTGGAGCTGCACAAACATCAAACTCATCAAGCTCAGCTTCATCAGAAGCTAAACAAGAAAACAAACACGTTAAAATCGGGGTTAACGCTGGTAACCACGAAGTTTGGGACGATGTAATTGCTCGCTTGAAAGAAAAAGAAGGTATTGAAGTTGAATTAGTAGAATTCACTGACTACGTACAACCTAACCAAGCGTTAGAAAACGGCGACGTTGACTTGAACTCATTCCAAACAATTATTTACTTAGAACGTTTCAACAAAGAACAAGGAACACACATCAAACCAATCGGCTACACAGTTATTGCTCCAATGGGTGTTTACTCTAAGAAAATCAAAAACGTAAGTGAATTAAAAGATGGCGATACAATTGCTATTCCTGAAGATACTTCAAACAACTCACGTGCATTACGTTTACTACACGCAGCTGGCGTAATCAAATTAAAAGATCCTAACAACACTTTAGCAACTAAAGATGATATCGTTGAAAATCCTAAAAACATCCAAATCAAAGAATTACCTGCTGGACAAACAGCTCGTGCTTTAGATGATGTTGCTGCTTCATTAATCAACAACGGTTTCGCTGTTGAAGCTGGATTCCAACCAACAAAAGACTCTATCTTTATTGAACAAATTACTGATTCTTCACAACCTTACTACAACGTAATCGCTGCTAAAGAAGGTAACGAAAACAATGAAGTTTACAAAAAAATCGTAGAATACTACCAATCACCAGAAACAGCTAAGAAAATCGAAGAAGTTTCAAAAGGTGCTAACGTACCAGTTTGGGAAAAAGCTACTTTGAAA
>CAUVJW010000125.1:0-3392 GCA_963552295.1 uncultured Streptococcus sp.
GTCCAGCGATGATGCGATTACGGTATGGAAAATGGAATTTTAAAGGTCGACTCATCAGCGGATACTCAGAAAGAATTAATCCTCTACTCGCAATGACTGAGTATAATTGTGCGTTTTCTGGTGGATACACCACATCTAATCCACTTCCAATAACTGCAATAGTATTTCCGTTGGTCTTAAGTGTTTCTTCATGTGCTAATGTATCAACGCCTCTTGCTAAGCCGCTAATCACAACGATATTATCACTTACAATAGTAGGAATGATGTCTCGAATACATTCCTTAGCATATTTTGAGTGTTCTCTAGACCCCACAATACCTACCGCTCTCTGATTCAAAAGTGATAAGTTTCCTCTATAAAATAATACAGTAGGAGGCAAGTATATCTCTTTCAACCTTTGTGGATACGCGCCGTCCAAAATCGTTAAGATTTTAACCTTTTTCTCCTGTAATCTTTTAATTTCTGAATCCCAGTCCATCGACTCTATCCATTTATTTGTCTCTTCAGGTAACGAATACTTCAAATCCCCAAGAACGAAGGTATCGTTTAAAGACATATCTTCATCCAATCGAGCAAATAATTCATAGAATTGCTTACTGGTTAAAGTATCACTCATTGCAACAGCTATCAGTAATCTACGTTTTGTCCAAATCATAAAAAAACTCCCTCTCGAAATAGTCTTTCAATACTATTTACGAGAAAGAGTTCTGTTTTGGTTTTTATTGATAATCTTTGACTGGTGCAAAAGTCATGCGGTGAATCGGTGTTGGACCTAATTTTTCAAGGCCTTCAAGATGAGCTTTCGTACCATAACCAGCATTTTGCGCAAAGCCGTAACCAGGATACAACTGTTCGTAATCCTTCATCATTTGATCTCTGACCTCTTTAGCAACAATACTTGCTGCAGCAATTGAAATGCTCTTCGCATCTCCTTTAATGATTCCTTCTTCTGGAATTCCTGTTTCAAGTTTCATTGCATCGATTAATAAATAGTCAGGTTGTTCAGGCAACAATTCAATCGCTCGCTTCATTGCCACTTTACTAGCTTCATAAATATTAATCTTGTCGATTGTAAATGCATCTACAATTCCGATACCAATCGCAACGGCTTGTTCTTTAATGATTTCAAAAATTTCAGCACGTTTCTTCGCGCTCATTTTTTTAGAATCATCTAAACCAATATCTTCCATTCCTTCAGGAAGTATGACAGCTGCCGCAACTACTGGACCTGCTAGCGGCCCACGACCGACTTCATCAATGCCTGCAATCATTCGGTAGCCTTTTTGTTTAGCCGCACGTTCAAAGATTTGCATTTCTTCAAAGTGAGCAGCACGCTCAGCTTTTTTGGCGTATTGACGTTCAAATTTGGAAATTAAATCTTGAACACCTTTACGTTCGTCACTTCGAAGTTCTGTTAAACGCTCATCCGATAACGTTTGAATTTCTTCAAGAATCAATTTGATTTCTTTGATGGAACGTTTTTCCATTATGCTTCCTCCGTTAAAGAGACTGGCGCTTGGTCTAGTGTATAACGACCTAATTTCCCAGAACGAATATCAAATACGATTCGTTCACTCGCCTTCTCATAATCATCTTTAAACCCTAAATTCTTAGTAATTAACATTAGTAAATCAACGTTTGAAAGTTCCAAATCATTATCCGTTAAACGATATGCCTTCTTTAAATACGCTGGATAATCTAATGTAAACTGACTAAGAGCAAAGAGTGCAATATCATCCATATGAAGGAGTGCGTCTTTAATAGCTCCAGTTAGTGCTAATTTATTTCCAACTTCTTCACTTTCAAACTTTGGCCATAAAATACCCGGAGTATCTAACAGCTCAAAATCATTACCGATTTTCAACCAGCGTTGTCCCTTTGTTACTCCAGGACGATTTGCTGTTTCAGCCTGATTTTTATTAATCATACGATTGATAAAAGTTGATTTTCCAACGTTTGGAATCCCTAGCACCATTAATCGAATCGGTCTTGGGCGAATTCCTTTTTCCAGATTTTTTTCAAATACAGGTGCCATTAATTCTTTAATCGCTGCCTTTACTTGTTTAATCCCTTTTCCATCTTTTGCTTCTGTTGAAAGTACTTTGATTCCTTGGCTTGTAAAGTACTCATTCCATCGTTTTGTTTGAGTTGGGTCAGCTAAATCGACTTTATTTAATAAGATTAATTGTTTCTTTTGTCCTTTAATTTCTTCGATAATAGGATTGCGACTTGATTCTGGAATACGAGCGTCCACCATTTCAATCACAACATCGACGAGTTTTAATTTTTCTGTTGCTTCCCTACGCGCTTTAGCCATATGCCCAGGAAACCATTGAATTGTTGCCATCTTATTCGAACCCTTTCTTTCGTTATTATTTCTTTTAATAAAACAATCATTCATATAGAACCAAGAAATAGTATATCATGTTTTCATCCATTTTTCCGTTCTCTTCCATATCCTCATACTTAAAAAATCTCAGCACAGCAGCTACTATTCATTGCTATTGTACTGAGATTTTATTTATTTACTATACTACTAATCGATTACTTCATAAATACTTTCTGTATTCCAACGAATTTTCGGTTTAATTTCTTCGTTGCGATATCCAAAAGCACACATAACGGATATCCCGAATTCTGAAATATCAAGAACGCCTTTTTCTTCTAAATATACTTCTACTTTTTCTTTGTTAAATCCTTCAATCGGACAAGAATCCATTCCCATCAAAACTGCTGCGTTCATCATATTCGCCATTTGAATATATGTTTGTTTACTAGCCCAATCAAAGAGTGAACGTTCATCATTTAGCTCTGCATCACTTTCTTGGAAGCTCTTTATACGGTGCGCATAAGCAGATTCAGGATCATAACTTCTATGTCTCACCTCTTGCATTAATCTTTCGATATAAGGAGTTTCGTAGTTTACACCTTTACGCGCTAAATAAATTACAAAATGACTAGCTCCATCTATCATTGAAGCTCCCCAAGCCATTGATTTTAAATCTTGCCTCATTTCTTCATTGTTTAATAGAAGCATCTTCCAAGGCTCAAATCCGAGTGAAGACGGTGCTAATCTACCAACTTCTACAAGTGCAGCCCAATCTTCATCAGAAATACGACGCGCAGGGTCAAATTTTTTAGTAGCATAACGTTGATGTTGCAATGCAACGACTTCTTCTCTATTCATCATAAAAATCTCCTTTATGTTGCAAATTAAAAATAATCTGTTCAGTTATGAACTTAGTGTATCAGTTTCTGAATTGAATAGCAATATGACTCTCATATAACAAAAAAGAGACTGGTTTATAACCAGTCTCTTTTTTGTTATTGTGTATTATTTTCTGACGACTTGAACTTCACTTTCTTAATCTTGAAGTCGATATGTCGCTCCC
>CAUVJW010000126.1:0-3355 GCA_963552295.1 uncultured Streptococcus sp.
GCATCTTTCAAACGTTGCATAGCCATTTTATCGCTTGATAAATCAATACCGTTATCACGTTGGAATTCTTCTACTAAGAAATCAATGATTTTTTGGTCGAAGTCATCCCCACCAAGATGGTTATCACCAGCTGTTGATAATACGTCGAATACGCCGTCTCCTAATTCAAGGATTGATACGTCGAATGTACCACCACCAAGGTCGAATACTAAGATTTTTTCTTCGTGGTCAACTTTATCAAAACCATATGCAAGAGCTGCTGCAGTTGGTTCGTTAACGATACGTTCTACTTCTAAACCAGCGATACGACCTGCATCTTTAGTTGCTTGACGTTGCGCGTCATTGAAGTACGCAGGTACTGTAATAACTGCTTTATCAACTTTTTCTCCAAGGTATTCTTCCGCATAGCCTTTTAAGTATTGTAGAATCATTGCTGAAATTTCTTGAGGTGTATAAGATTTGCCTTCGATTTCAACTTTATATCCAGTTTCGCCCATATGACGTTTGATTGATGAAATTGTATTTGGGTTAGTTACAGCTTGACGTTTTGCAACTTCACCTACTTGAATTTCTCCATTTTTGAATGCTACAACAGATGGTGTTGTACGATTTCCTTCTGGGTTTGCAATAATTTTTGCTTCGTTACCTTCTAAAACAGCTACTGCTGAGTTTGTTGTTCCTAAGTCAATACCAATAATTTTACTCATATTTTATTCACTCCTATTATTTATAATATTGTTTTTAGTTTCGTCTTCTTATTGTGAGACGATGACCATTGCTGGTCGTAATACGCGATCTTTTAATTTGTATCCTTTTTGATAAACTTGCACCACACGGTCTGCTTCTTGCCCTTCCTCAACAGGAACGGTTTGAACAGCGTGATGTAAAGTTGGATCAAAAGGTTGATTCAAGGCGTCGATTTCCTCGATACCTTCTTCTTTTAGTGCATAAAGGAAACCTTCATACACCATCTCAACCCCTTTTTTAAGGTTTTGAGCTTCTTCAGATTCACTTGGAGAAGCGATTGCTCTCTCAAGGTTATCAATCACATTTAATAAGTTTTGTGCAAGACTTTGACTGCGATATTTTGCAGCATCTTGTCTTTCTTTTGCATTTCTCTTTTGGATATTCGAGATTTCAGCAGATAGTCGATATACTTGATCGTTCAACTTCTCTACTTCTTGTTGTAATTTCTCTTCATTCGTAAGTTCTGTTGTGGTTTCTTCAGTAACTTCTTCTTGAGGAGCTTCATCTGCAACATTTTTTTCTTCTTTTAATTCTTCATTATTTTGTTGTTCATTTGTTTCCAAGATTTCATCTCCTTACTCTATAAGTTACGATAATAATCTTCTATCGTGGTTGCTAACTCTTCCCTGAGTCCTTTTACAATTGATAATACATTCGAATACGGCATATTCTTTGGTCCAAGAAGTGCAATCAGTCCTGTATCTTGGTTTGGCGTTTCGTAACTAGCGGTTACCAAACTAAAGTCACCAAGTAACGGATGATCCATTTCTGACCCAAGCCTAATCTGAATATCTTGATGATCATTGGTTACTAATTGATGTAACTTAGACTGATCATCCATCAATTGATAAATTCCTTTGAGTTGATCCACATTAGCGTGATGATCAAAGTAATTTAACAAATATCTTCTTCCTGCAACATGCATTCGATCATTTTCGAAACGATTCATCATTTCTTGAATTACTTTGACGATTTGGATTTGTGAATTCATATAGCGCTTCATAAGGATTGGAAGGTCCGTCTTTAATCGTTTAGCAACGATATCTAGCGGTACTCCAATTAATTCATCATTGATGATGCGAACCACTTTTTCTAAATCACTATCGTCAATCGTTCCTGGAATTGTATAGACTTTATTTTCGACTAAACCATTACTGATAACTACGATCGCCATCACTTGATTTGGGTTTAGGCGAACAAGTCTAAATCCCGATAACGTTGCAGTTTTCACTTCCGGTCCAAAAGAAATTGCGGTGTAGTTCGTTAATGTTGCTAGTATGTCAGCAGATAAACGAAATACATCTTGAATCTCTAATGTTGACTGTTGGAAAACTTCACGAATTTGATTTCGAACGCTTAAAGAAACAGGTTGCTTTTGTCTAGGTAAAATGTTATCGATGTAGTAACGATATCCTTTATTAGAAGGAACTCGTCCAGAAGAAGTATGGTTCTTTTCAAGATAGCCCATCTCTTCCAGCTTCATCATCTCGTTACGAATCGTTGCTGAACTAAACGGTAATTCTGCAACTTCCATCAACTTCTTCGACCCGACTGGCTCCAAAGTTTCCGTATATAATTGTATGATTAATTGTAAGATTAGCAATTGTCTATTGGTTAACATCATAGTCACCTCTCTTTAGCACTTGACTAAGACGAGTGCTAACCACATTTATAATTTAACACATTGGTCAAATTAAGTCAATATAAAAATACTAGGACTTTAGACTGATTTTTTGAAGGTTTTGTACTACAACTATTGCCGTAGTTAAGGCATTTCTACTATATATTGAATGTCTTTTGGTTTTCCTTTATAATTTTTTTATAGAATAATCTATAAGTTTATAGAAAGGAACATCAAAATGAAGCTTAAACATTTCACACTTGCTTTTCTTTCAGTTTTCCTATTTGGCTTCTTTTTCTATAACAGCTCTATAAAAGCTGCTGAAAGTCAAACTGTTAATGTAACTACGGTGGATATAGATACATTAACACCAACTGAATTAAGCAATATGATAAATGGTACTCCTTCGGGATCGGTTTCTTCGAACGCTACTGTAAAACTAGTTTATAAGAAGAAAGCATGTCCTGTTGATAAGCCAACATTGCCAAATACTGGGGTTACAAGTAACTTAGCAGCAATCATTTTCGGTTCACTGCTATTAGTTTCTAGCTTACTTTTAGTTAAGTCTTCTAAAGGAAGAAAATTAATCCTACTCTTCGTATTAGGTGGAACAAGTATTGCGCTAGCAACTCCTGCAATTGCTTCGACAATTGAAGTAATTGGTGAAACTAAACTGTTTCCTATTTCAGCTTTGAATGATATTACTGTTCCAGAAATTGAGTGCTACGAGTATGTTGGTTACATTATACCTACTGTAGAAACGACAACTGTTGAGTCAACAACTTCAGAAACAGTAACAACTGAGACTACTGAAGCTACAACAATTGTAACAACAACCACCGAAGTGGAAACTACAACCGCTCAAACTGAGACAGAGGTAACGGTTCTCCCGGGAACACCATCTCCACCATAAACAAAAGGCAACGGACAGCTGGGCACTGACCCCCGTAAATGAGAATTAAATAAAAACACCTCCAAGTTGGATTT
>CAUVJW010000127.1:0-3341 GCA_963552295.1 uncultured Streptococcus sp.
ATTGTGAAGGCGGTGAATGTTGGTATTGCTTGAAGTGTATTGGGATGGGAAAGGTAAAGGCTTGTAGTGTGGTGATTGCGACTCCGGAAGAAGAGCATCCTTTTCCAAAAAGAACAGAAGCATTAGTCCACTATAAACATACATTGAGTGCAAAACAGGAACAGCTATCTTTGGAGTGCTTGAAAGTCGTAAAGCAAACAGGATTCCATGAGCACCTACTTTGGGCTGTGACAGGTTCTGGGAAAACGGAGATGATTTTTGCAAGCATTGAATGGATGTTGCAACAAGGAAAGAGAGTCGCCATTGCTGCACCAAGAATTGATGTGTGTGTGGAGTTGGCGCCGCGCTTAAAGGAAGCTTTCCCGACAGTCGAGCAAAATGTTCTTCACTCGCAGTCGAAAGAAGGGTACCAGAGAGTGCCGCTTACGATTGCGACGACGCACCAGATGCTAAGATTCTACCGCGCATTTGATTTGATCGTAATTGATGAGACAGACTCATTTCCTTATCGAGATAATGAGTTACTGATTCGAGCAGTGCATCGTGCGGTGAAAGAGGATGGCTGTTTGCTATATTTAACGGCGACTCCGTCCCAGACTTTAGAAAAAAGAATCAAACGAAAAGAGTTGTCGGTATCCTTGCTGCCAGAACGATATCATAAGAAGCCACTAGTAGTACCGACGATGAGTTTTATCGGAGATTTAGACAAAAGATTGAAAAAGAAGAAAGTGCCAAAACCTGTGTGTCAGTTTATAGAGGAACATGTTAAAGTAGGGAAACGATTTTTACTGTTTGTACCGAGAATTACACTTCTTAATCCGATAGAAGTAGCACTGAGACGACAGTTTCCAAATGCAAAATTCGAGACGGTCAGCTCTAAAGAAACGTATCGGCAAGAAAGAATCGCAAAAATGAGAGCAGGAGAGCTCGAGTTTCTTGTGACGACAACGATTCTAGAACGCGGAGTCACTTTTCCAGGAGTCGATGTTTGCGTCATCAACGCGCACGAAGAGGAATTCTCAAGAGAAGTACTCGTGCAAATCGCAGGACGCGTTGGACGGACAGCAGAATGTCCAACAGGAGAAGTGGTCTATTTTCATAATGGCAAAACAAAAGCAATGATCCAGGCGGTCAGGGAAATCGAGGGCTTAAATCAACAAGCACTTCTTGGGAGGGAACACGAATGAAATGTTTATGGTGCGGCGAAGAAGTTGAAAGAGCGGAGCCGATACTCTCATTCTTACTAGGAGCAAACAGAAAGTGCATCTGCGTCTATTGTGAGCATCCATTTATGGAATTAAGGCAGCATCCAACTTGCCTAGAGTGTGGGAGGTTGATGACAAAAGTAGAAGTCTGCCCGGATTGTCAAAAATGGCATCAAGTAAAAGAAGCGGTACTCCTAAAGAATACTGCCTTGTATGCTTATGATGAGGCGGGGCGAAAGTTTATGGAGTTATTCAAATTTGTGGGAGATACAAGAGTGATGACGTTGGTGATAAAGGAATTAAGGCAAGAGTTACTAAAGTATCAAAAGAGGGGCTTCGTTCTCTGTCCATTACCTTCGTCCAAAGCGAGTCTAAGAAAAAGAGAATTCGAGACGATTCCAACTTTACTGGAACAGTGCCATGTACCAGCTGTTTCGCTTTTAGAACATATTGGCAGTGGGAAGAAGCAATCCGAGAAGACAAGGCAGGAGCGTCTGCAACTAAAGCAACCTTTTAAAGTGAAAGAGAATGTAGGGGTTCCAAAGAAAGTCTTATTGGTGGATGATGTTTATACAACCGGCGCAACAATCCACCTTGCCGCAAAAGCATTAATGGAAACTGGTGTTGAAGAAGTGGAGTCTCTGACATTATTTAGATAAAAAGTGTATCAAAAATGATACGTATCATTTTTGATACAAAATAAATCGATAAAACAGCCCAAGCAGATTTCTGCTTGGGCTATTGAAATTTATCTAGTTATTTTTAGAATCTTGTAGTGACATATTGGTCAAGAGCAAGAAGAGCATTTGCCACATCTTCGGCAGTATAGTCAACAACCATTTGGTGGATAGTTTCGCCTTCTTGTGTAGCTAGAGATCCAATCTTGAGTAAGTCTTCATAGGATACAGAATCCAATTTCACTTCTTTCAGCGTTGTTGGTAATCCAAGTGCTTTATAGAAAGTAATGTATTTATCGAGTTCTTCTTTTGGACGATTTTCTAATAACAGTTGTGTCAATGTACCATAAGCTACTTTTTCACCGTGAGTGAGAGTATGGATGTCTCCGTGAATCGCTGTGAATCCGTTATGGATGGCATGCGCTGCTGCTAAACCAGCCGATTCGAAACCGATACCGCTGAGTAGGGTGTTTGCTTCTACAATAGCTTCTAAAGATGGAGTAACCACTTTGGCGTTTGCTGCTGCAACGGCTTGTAGACCATTTTCGAATAAAGTACTTTCGCAGACACGAGCGATGGCTTCTGCGGCAATCGTTGGCACTTGACCGACCATTGTGCCGCCTTGTGCTTCGATGACTGCACGAGCCTCCACCCAAGTCGCAAGCGCATCGGCAATTCCTGAGATTAATAAGCGAACTGGAGCATTGGCAATGACTTTAGTATCGACTAATACTAATTCTGGATTTTTCTTGTAGAAACGATAGCGTTCAAACACGCCTTCTGCTGAATAAATAACAGAGAGGGCAGAAGTTGGAGCATCTGTTGAAGCAATTGTTGGTAAAATCGCTACCGGACAATTTGAGTCATCCGCAATCGCTTTGGCTGTATCGATCGATTTACCTCCACCTAAGCCGATGACTACGTTTAGTTGATGTTCCTTCACAACTTCAGCAACGCGGCGAACTTCGTCATTGGTTGCTTCACCATGGAAGATTTCACGAAGAACAAACGCGCCTTCTTTTACGAGATTTTCTTCTAGTTCTTTACCGACTAAATCATAAACGATAGGGTCGCAAAGAAGGAGATGCCGATTCCCAAGAGCCAACACGTGAGAAAGACCAGTTTTAAGAACATCTTTCCCCTGAACATAACGAGACGGACTAGCAAATACTTTTTCCATAACCATAACTCCTTTATAATTTGTTTACTATTTCACTATATCGTTGAAAACGATTTCTGTCAATGGAGATTTTGTGCTGTTTTAACTAGAAATCTGAGACTTACAAAAGAGGGAAGAGAGGGTTTAGTGATAAAGAGTTTTATTGGGAATGATTCTAATCTTCAATGCTGTATGATGTTTCATCTCATGAAAACAAAATATCTCCAAAGAAAAGTCCTCAAAAATACCGTTTTTCCTTAACAATTCTTAATGAAAGAATTCTTGAAAACGGTTGTAAAA
>CAUVJW010000128.1:0-3318 GCA_963552295.1 uncultured Streptococcus sp.
GTAATGGTCGCTTCGTCAATCGATGTTAATCCTTTTGTGATGACTCCATCGATTGGCACTTGATCGCCAAGCAACACTTCTAAAGTATCTCCAACTTTTAAGCTAGCCACTTCAACGACAACCACTTCTCCATTTTCTTGGATAAGACGCGCTTGCGTTGGATTCATTTGTAATAACGCTGTAAGTGACTTACGGCTTTTCTCTTCAACGTAGTCTTCAAGGAAGTGTGCTCCAGCGAAGATTAAAATTAATAACGCTCCTTCTTCTGCATTTCCAATTAACACTGCTCCAACTGCCGCAAGTGTCATTAAAATATGCACATTCGGTTGGAATTTCCCTTTCTTTTTGGTTTTTTCAATCGTATCTTCAACACCTTCCATCGTTACATGGTAACCTGAAAGGATGACAGTTAGAATGAATAGAATATTCGCAATCCCGTTCCCCATATATTGAAGAACCATCCCGATAATGTAAAGGACTAGTCCTGCAATATAAAAGATAACTGCTTTACTATCATCGTGGTTGTGACCTTGACGATCTCCATGTTCATGATGATGCTCATGCTCGTGGTCTTCATGATGTAAGTAATGATCTTGGCATGTTTCTCCTTCATGAGTTTCTTCTTTATTCAATAAGTGTTCAAATTTATGTTTTAGGTTATGTGTTAGCTCTTTGAAATCCATTATATCTCTCCTCACTATTTCTTGTTAATCACATAATACATGAATGAACATTCATATGTCAAGAGATATCTTAAAATTATTCTAAATTATTTTTACATAAAAAAAGAGACTGGCCGAAGCCAATCTCTTTTGGTGTTTCTATTAACGACGACGTTCTTGGATACGTGCTGCTTTACCACGTAAGTTACGTAAGTAGTATAATTTAGCACGACGAACTTTACCGTAACGAACTACTTCGATTTGTGCTACACGTGGAGTGTGTAATGGGAATGTACGTTCCACACCAACACCGTTAGAAACTTTACGTACTGTGTAAGTTTCGCTGATGCCAGCACCACGACGTTTGATAACAACGCCTTCGAAGATTTGGATACGTTCGCGAGTTCCTTCAACAACCTTAGCGTGAACACGTACAGTGTCACCAGGGCGGAATGCAGGAATATCAGAACGTAATTGTTCTTGAGTTAATTCTTCGATTAATTTGCTCATGTTTTTTTCTCCTTCCAACAAACATTCATGACTTGGCCGCTTGTCCAATCAGCGGAATATCGTTATCTCTGAGTGAAGTCTCACTCACTCGAAATATACTATCATACTTGCCTATCAAATGCAAGCAAGTTTATCAATTTTTTTACGATTTTTCTCCATAGAAAAACTACGAAGAATGCTCTTCACAACAGTGCTCGCTTGCTAAGTTATAGAGGTCTAACACATGATGGTCCTCCAGCGAATACCACACGTGTTTCCCGACTTTTTCGGCCTTCACAATATGATGTGCACGCAGCTTTTTCAACTGATGGGAAATCGCAGACTGCTCCATCCCGGTACAGTTCATTAAGTCTTCTACACATAGTGGTTCGCGCTGTGTTAATAGCGTAATAATATTCAGTCTTGTTGCATCCCCAAGCAACTTGAAGAGCTGCACCATTTCACTACGCCCTTCGTCCTTAGACAACAGTGCTTGAAATGCTTTAATTTCTTCTGCATTTAGATGTTCCGTCATCTAGCATCCCTCTTCCTCTTTTACTTCTTGTAGTAGCTTTGCTTCCTCTTTTGAAAGTTCATACTTTTCTAGTAAATCTGGTCTTCTTAAATACGTCTTACGAAGTGATTCTTTCATTTGCCACTGTGCAATTTTTGCATGATTGCCGCTAAAGAGAACTTCTGGAACTTCCATTCCTTTATATTCTCTAGGACGTGTATATTGTGGGTGTTCCAGTAATCCTGTCGAATGCGAATCTCCAACGGCTGACGCATCATTTCCTAATACATCTGGCAAGAGTCGCACTGTGGCGTCAATCATCACAGTTGCGGCTAATTCCCCACCTGTTAACACGAAGTCTCCAATCGAGTATTCATCCGTCACAAGCGTACGAATGCGTTCGTCATAACCTTCATAGTGACCACAAATAAATACCAAATGTTCTTCCTTAGACAACTCTTCGGCATCCTTTTGCGTAAAAGTCTTTCCAGCCGGATCCATTAAAATCACACGTGGTGTCGTTTCAGGAGAACGCTCACGAATCGATGCAAGCGCCAAGTCAATCGGCTCCACTTTCAGAAGCATCCCAGCTCCACCACCGAATGGATAATCATCGACATGATTATGTTTATTGTTTGAAAACTGACGGAAATCCGTTGTCTCAAATTCAATTTTCCCAGCTTCGATGGCCTTCCCGATAATTGATTGCGTCATCGGTCCTTGCACCATTTCAGGGAATAATGTTAATACATCAATTTTCATCTTAATCGATCAACCCTTCCAATAAATGGATATAAGCTTTCTTTTCTTCTTTATCAACTTTATAAACGACTGGTTCAATAAATGGAATTAAGAGTTCTTTCTTTCCTTTTTGTTTTACAACCCAGACATCATTTGACCCTGGTGAAAGAATTTCAGTGACTTTCCCAAGTACTTCGCCTTCATCTGTCACGATTTCAAGTCCGATAATTTCATGGTAGTAAAACTCGTCATCTTCTAGTTCTGTCAATTGTTCTTCGGCTACCTTTAGAAGACATTCTTTGTATTTTTCAACATCTTCGATACGATTCATTCCTTCGAATGTTAACAAATCAAAGTTTTTATGACGACGATGACTTGCCACTGTCACAAATGTAAGGAACTCTCCATCTTTAAAAATGGCTAATTCCGTTCCTTTTTTATAACGTTCTTCAGCAAAGTCTGTCGTTGAAATCACACGAACTTCCCCACGAAGCCCTTGTGTATTCACGATTTTCCCTACTTTATAAAAAGTTGTCATTCTTCTTCCTCCTTAAAAGAGTCTCTCTACAATAATTTTCAATGTCGAATCCGTCACTTCAACATCATAATCATCGATACATTGTCCGAGCATACAGTAGTTTTTATCACGGTTATGTGTTCCCATTAAAGAACTATACATTGAATCTAATTCTAAGTGTTTTTCAACTGAAAGCCCTGCTTCTAACAAATCTAAGTCTTCTGGTAATTTTGTATAAGGGGCTGTACAAGTAATCGTTGCTTTTTCATGCGGCACATACACGACATGCGCTGTTACATCATACAATTCATGGTACAAATAATAATCGACCATTTCTTTTACGATACGTTTTACAAAATCCTTTTCTGTTGCCATTATCCCTCAGCCTTTCTTTC
>CAUVJW010000129.1:0-3297 GCA_963552295.1 uncultured Streptococcus sp.
TCCTTTGCACGCGCGATGACCTCTTTTTCTTCTCCTTCAAACGCAGATACATTTAAATGCGTATGCGTATCAAAAATCATAATTTCGCCTCTTATCTTGTTGCGCCATTTAAGAATGGGTTTGTCGCAATTTCATCTTTTAGCATTGTTGGTTCCCCGTGTCCTGGGAAAATCACTGTTTCAGCAGGTAATGGCAATAAGTATTTGTGGATGCCTTCCATTAACTCCTTATGGCTTCCGTATGGGAAATCACTACGTCCAACGCTGCCTTTAAACATTACATCTCCACCGATAACGAATCCATTTTCTCTAAAAATAAAGATGGTTCCACCAGGTGAGTGCCCGGGAATTTGTGCTAATTCTGGTTCAAAGCTTCCGATTTTCCATTTGCCCATTTCTTTAGGGAAATAGCCGTCCGCTGGCTTCACTGTAATATTTTCGCCAGAGTAGTATGAGCGATTCAATTCAGGATCGTGCAAAAATACTTTCTCCAACTCGTTCATATACATTGGAATATTGTATTCCTCACGAAGCGCGTCAACTGCTCCAATATGGTCTCCGTGCGCATGTGTTAATACAATCGCAACTGGCTTTAATCCTTCTTCTTTAATTAGCTCTTTAATATCCTCGGCTTGTGCACCTGGGTCAAAAATCACTGTTTCTTTATTCTCATCAATTAAAAAGTAGACATTTTCTTCCAAACGTCCTACTGGAATGCTTAATAACTCCATTTGTATTCCTCCTTTAGGTCTCTTCTTAACTCTACATAAAATAGTGAGTTCTTGCAATCAAAAAACGCCCAAGCATCGTGCTCGGACGTCTGTTGATTAATCATTGATTAATTTTTTCAAATCGATGGCTTTGTTTAATGCCGTCATCAACGGAATACCCGCTAATAATACGACGATTTCACCAAAGAATGTTTCACCATAGCTTAACCAGAATGGTAATTCTAGCGCTAAGTTCAATTCAATCGCTACTAAGAAAATCATCACACTGAAGACACCTGCTAAAACAAACATACGTGTTTTAACGTCTTTCACTGATTTGAAGATCAATGCGCTGATAGCGAATGAAACAATAGAATGTCCTAATCCGAATACTAAGTCATACCAACCTAGACCAGACGCTGACATAAATACTGAGTTGACAAGTAATACACCGGCAACCACACCGATTCCGTATTTTTTGTCAAAAGCGAATAAGTGGTTTAGCATTTCTGCGATACGGAATTGAATATTTCCAAATGACATAAATGCTGTTAATGATGTAACGACCACATATAGCGCTGCGACGATTGCGTTAATGACAATCAATTTTGTTTTTTTATTTTGCATGTTACTGCCTCCTAGTTTTTTTATTGAGGGATGGTTTCGAACCTCATCGGCAAAAAAATCGCCACGAGCTATTGTACTACAAACCGTTTCAGATTGGTAGTCATAGCATTAAAAAATAGAGCAACAGAATGATTTTCCAGTTGCTCCATGCTTTCTTACCATTTTTCTCTTCCTACAGGTTCAAATAATGTTACCTTTTCGGCTGTAGGTTCTCCCTCATACTCTGCAAACAAGTCTTGAATGGTTACTTCTTCATCCTTAAAGTCATTCATTTCGTTCTTTTTTAAATCATCCATTACTCAAACCTCCTTTTTCGCCTTTATCTTACCATAAAAGCTGTCACCCTTCTCCAATATAGTCTTTGAATTTCTTCTTGCACCGCTTGTGAGCTCCCTTGATGGACGTGACCGATTTATCGAAATGGTCCGCCATCTCCTCAAAGGTCGCACCGTCCAATACTCCTAAAAATACATCTCTTTCAAAGCGGGAAAGGTGGTGGAAATATTCCTCCGCCTCTTCATGCAAAAGCACTTGCCGTTCGCATGAATCCACCGATGCCGAGAGCAATGCGAGTTCCGCCTTTTCCCCGCGAACGACTAACTCGTGTGGAATAAGCCGCTGCCGGTGTTCCCTACGCAGGCACTCCACCGCTAGATTTTTTAAGCAGCGCTGATAATAGCCAGCAAATGAGACGGCATGGTTCTCATCGTACTTATGCACTGCCCGAAGCATCATGATACGAGCCTCTTGCGCAAAATCGTCTTGATCCATTTCATGAAAAAAATAATGGTGATGAATGCTCATAATCAATGGGTCAAAACGCCGCAATAATTCGGTGATTGCTTCCTCTTCATCCTCCTTTGCTAAATGTACAACCTCTGCTAACCCTTTTCCTTCCATAATTTATCCTCCTAATTTAATGTCAGCTCTAGTATATCCGCCTAAATACACAAAAAACCTTGTCTTTCTCATAGAAAAACAAGGTTAAAGATGAATTGTTTGAATCGTTTGTTTTGAAAAGCCCACGCCGGATAAATTCCTGCCCCGTATTCAAAGAGCTATAAGACCTATTCCTTTTCTCCGACCTTCTTGAAATAATGAACACCATACGTTTGGAAGAAATCGACTTTCAATTGTACAAATCGTTTCAAATCGCGTAATAACTGATACAATTGCGCACGTTTTTCGAACTCACGACGTGTTTGTGGTAGTGGCCGTTCGCGAAATTGTTCCAACAAGTCTTCAATGTCATCGATTAATTGACTCGCCGTATTTTGTTCTGCTAACTGCTGTGCGGTCTGTTTAAACATCCCCGACAGAATCGCCATCTCTTCTCCGTCCCAGCGGAACTCGTTTAAGTTAGCAGCCATGATTTCCAAGAGCTTGCTTTGATCGCGGCGCATTTCGAAATATTGATAATCGTAAGTCACTTCTTTGGTTAAATGATTCTCCGCTTCAAGGCGCACATATTCGCGTGCCTCGCTCAACTTTTCCTTCAACAACTGAAGCACTTCGCCATCATTTTTTCCATTTCCAATCGTCAGGAATCCCGACATCTTCAAGAGAACTTCACGCATTTTATCCTCGATTTCCTCTCGGACACGTTCGATTTCTTGGCGATACGACGGCATATACCAGTTCAGTAAAATCGCCACGCCGGCCCCAATGGTGACCAGCAAGAGTTCATTGACAAAAAGTTCGAAAGTGAGTTGTTGCTGCGTCCAAAGATGAATCACAAGGACGGTACTTGGCGCCACGCCGATATCCACTTTTAAAAGATACGCTAAAGGAATGTAGCAAAGAAGATACAATCCGAAACTCGTCACGTCGAATCCAAAAACAGCGAATATCCCCATTCCGATCACAAGCGCTAAAACGGCTGCCGCTAGCCTCTGACCGGTTGCCGCAAGCGAAACTTTCTTCGTGTCCATGACACTAAGAATCGCAATAATAGCTGCTGC
>CAUVJW010000130.1:0-3261 GCA_963552295.1 uncultured Streptococcus sp.
GGAGAAACAAAAATAAATTGATACTCATTTAACGTACTTAAAATATAATTCTTCTCAGACTCTGACATAAGAGACGTGATGGACACTGCTCTATGCATACCGAGCTGCTTTAAACTAGCGACTTGGTCGACCATTAAAGCAATCAACGGAGATACAATAACCACTCTACACTTTTCTTTAACGCCGATATATTGATAAATAAACGATTTTCCATTTCCTGTTGGTAAAATCGCAATCGCATCATGCCCTTCCTCAAGAGCCGTGATGACTTCCTGTTGTCCTTCTCGGAACTCATCATATCCGAATCGATTCAATATTGGATCCATGTCATTCACGCTCCTTTAAGGCCTTGATTTGATAGTATCTGAATAAGAAGAAATCCAGTTTTTTTCCTTCTGCTTCAAACTGGTCTTTAGCCTCTTTATACTTTGGATACTGCTCGTTTTCGAAAAGTTCTTTGTACGCCACGGCAGCCTTCGTTTCTTCTACACGTTTATAAAATGCATCTTTTGTAAGTAACAAATGCTTTAAAAGATGATCGTTAATCGTGCTTTCTTTGAGTTTACGTAGACGTGCAATCTCCGTTCGTTTTAATCCTTTTTCAAATAGACGAAACGTTTCCTGTACAGAACTCGTTTCATGAGAAATCCATTCAAACATTTTAGAAAACCATCCATAAGTGATTGGAGAATTTTCAGGTTCCTCAAAGACATCACTCACCCATTTCATTAAGACTAATCTTGAAAGTGGCTCACAGTCTTCAACCGTGGTAAAATCCCACAACGAAACGAGCTCATCTTCTAGAGCTGCTGTCGACTTAGCTCCATTAAAAAGCCCTACCCAATGTCCTTTCACAGATTCATTTTGCTTATTAGCCCAGTCATGGAATTCATCTACAACACTACTAAACCAAACGGACGTAATGTTCTCTTTTTCTTCTTTATACCATCGTTTAAATAATTGCTGTAACCATACATTTTGAATCAAAGGACGATAGCTTGTTTCTTCGTAGCGGTGATAACTAATCCATTCAACCCAAAGTCTTGTCACATCTCGTAATTGCACAAACGAATATGGATGCATCAAGTAATTGACGGGATGGCTTCCGTTTGTCACAAGCGAAAATTCTGGAATTTCTTTCAGTAGCACTATGCCTGATTCATTTTCGCTAACTATTCCTTCACGGAAGAATCCATCTACTAATTGATGAAAGTACTCTTCTTTTAAATGAGGTAAACTAGCAAAAAATACTTCAGTTTTATCTTCTGTCACGCCAATTAAAGTCGACATGGTACGATTTCCCGTTAAAATACGATATAATCGATTTAACGGAACCACACCATACGACTTGATCGCATGTAATATCCAAATTTGATAAAAGGAGTACTGACTCATGGATAATAAATCCTCTCTTTCAAAAATTTATACAAAAGTTGATTGCGAGTCTTGCATCGCATGTGGCATCTGTCAACTACGTGCTCCTGAGATCTTCGAGTACGATGCTGAAGGGATTGCCTTTGTAAAACAAGACAACAATACCGGAACAATTCCACTACCAGAAGATACGCTAGAAAAGTTCAAAGATGCTTACACAGCCTGTCCAACTGGTGCCATTAAACGAAAAAATAGCCCCTTTAAATAAACAAAACGGACTCATCCTGTGAGTCCGTTTTTCTCTTTGTATGACTCCCTAATAGAAATCTATTTTTCGTCTAACGCGAGTTTTATCAGCTTTTGTACTTCAAAAGGTCGCAATTCACGATAATCTCCAGGGCGTAAATTTTCCAATGTTAAAAATCCAAACTCTTCACGTTTTAATTTCATAACAGGTAACTCTACAGCCTCAAACATACGCTTCACTTGATGGTTCCAGCCTTCATGAATCGTTAAAGCTACAATCCCTGTTCCTTTATCTGTATCTACCGATAAGATTTGAGCTCTTGCATTTGACGTTTTCTTGCCATCTAAGACGATACCACGTTCCAATTGACGCATTTGTCTAGGAGTAGGAACGCCTTTCACTTTCGCAATATATTTCTTTTCTACGTGATGTTTTGGATGGGTCATCAAGTTTGAAAACTCTCCGTCATTCGTTAATAAAAGAAGTCCTGTTGTATCGTAGTCCAAACGTCCCACTGGATACACGCGTTGCTCTACTTCTTTGAAATAATCTGTTACAACAGTTCTCCCTTTATCATCACTGGCACTTGAAAGAACGCCTTTTGGTTTATAAAACATGAAGTACACAGGTTCTTCTTTATAAATCGGAATACCGTCTACCTCAATTTTATCATTGGCACCTACTTTAAAACCAAGTTCTCTTACAACTTCGCCGTTGACTTTCACACGGCCTTCTTGAATAAATGCCTCACATTTTCTGCGGGATGCCACACCGGCGTGTGCCATTACTTTTTGTAATCTTTCCACAAAAAAACCTACTCTTTCTCTTCTTCTACTTCATGATGTTCTTTTGAGCGCATTTCCAACTCTTCAAACAAATCATGATTATCTCTAAATAATTGGTTCGCTTCTTCAGAATCTAAATCGAATAAATCTGAAGCATCTGGCAGGGCATCAAGAGATTCTAATCCAAAGTAATCCATGAAGTAAGCTGTTGTCTTATACAGTTTTGGACGACCTGGCGAATCGAGCCTTCCAGCCTCTTCAATTAAATCTCTTAGCAATAGTTTTTGAATCGAACCACTACTTTGAACCCCACGAATCGATTCAATATCCACACGAGTTACAGGTTGTTTATAGGCAATAATCGCTAACGTTTCTAGTGACGCTTGAGACAATTGAGAAGAATATGGAGAAACTGCATATTTTTCGATATAGGATTTTAAACTTGCTTTTGTTACTAATTTATAATGAGAAGCCGTCAAAAGAAGCTCTAACCCACTGTTTTCGTCCTCTAAGCGTTTCTTCAATTCATCTAATAGCTGACGAACTGCACTTCTTTCGAGTTCTAAAATATAGCTTGCTTCTTCTAATGAAATTCCATCATCTCCAGCAACAAATAGTAAGCCTTCTAGTACTGAAATATAATTAGTCACTCTCTTTCTCCTTTTCTTGTCTTTTCTCAATCAAAATATCCTCATACGGAGAACTTTGAATAAAACGTACACGATGTTCCCGAACAAGCTGTAACATTGCTAAAAATGTTGTTGTAATCGCATGTCGATTGAAGGCTGGGAAACATTCTTCAAAAGGAACTTGTTTTTTATCTGTATGCTCAATTTTTGAAATAATCGAATCCAT
>CAUVJW010000131.1:0-3238 GCA_963552295.1 uncultured Streptococcus sp.
TTGTGGTGCTACTCGTCTTAAACTTCTTCTTCTTAAAACCTAAAGCAAAAAATTAGTGCAAAATAACAATAATAAAGGCAGAGGATTACTGCGAATCCTTACGGATTCTTTTATAAAAGCTATAACGGGGCACCGGTTCGAGCCTCTTCGAGTCTCTCACCTTTAAAGATTCAAAGCAGGAGTACGTCCTTAAGAGGACTACTCCTGCTAATTCACTTTTAATGCGTATTCCCGTTACAGCTATTATAAAATCCGTAAGATTCTTCGTAATCCAGTGCAGGGGTTTTGTTTTTTGCTTTTTTAAAGAGAAGAAAGTGAACACAATCCATGTAAGGGCGATGGGGCTTTGAGAGTTAAGGCTCCATGGACAACTAGGACTTCGAGCTGGAAACAAGTAAAAATGCCGATTTAATCGTATTTCCTCCAAAGGGCGGGGGCTTTTGGAGGATTTTTTGAGCAAAATAGTATAAGAAGAGAGCAAGATGTATCATGTATGATACGTATCATGCATGATACACTTAAGGAAAAACGGAGGTGTATTTATGAGGTATAAACGTGAATTTACAAAGTCGGACTTTGAAGAATTAGAGGCAATGCCGTATGGGAGAATGGTAAAGGCTGCTGCGATTGTGCAACTGATTGAAGAAGAAGGTGTGACTCCAGAGATGATCGAAAAATGGGGGAGAATCAATGAAAAAGATGGAAGGATGCACTTGGTCTTTGAAGTAGAAGATATTACGGAAGGGGTGAATGGCAGTGAGTTCTATACGAGAAGAAACGTTCACTACTTTAGCTTCCCGGTATCCGAAATTTAAAGAGGACTTAGCTAGAGAACTAGCGATGCACAGGGCATCTCTTCGAATTATTAAACTCCGTATAGAAAGCAATTTATCAAAAGCGGAGTATGCGAAGAAAGTGGGGATTGAGCGAACAAACCTTTCACGGTTGGAAAAAGGGAAGATCAATCCGAAATTATCTACTCTCATCGAATTAGCGCACCAAAATGGATACGAAGTGGATATTCAGCTCAAGCCGTTTGGATATTAAGAAACCGAATTGGCTACTCTGACTCTTGTTGGAGTAGCCTTTTTATTTCCACTAAAAGACGGTATAATGGATGTGATAAACTCTGGAGGAACAGAAATGAAGAAAAACGAATTTTATACAGTGACGATTGAAGATTTAACGCATGAAGGACTTGGGGTCGGGAAGGTCGATGGATTCCCGCTATTTATCGAAAATAGTATTCCCGGAGAAGTCGTTCGTGTGAAGACGATGAAGATTGGAAAAAGCTACGGCTACGCGCGTGTGGAGGAGTGGCTGGAAGTGAGCCCGAATCGCGTGGACGTGAAAGACGCCCTTGGGACACGTGTGGGGACCATGCCGCTGCAACATATGACGTATGAGAGCCAGCTGGACTTCAAGCAGCAACAAGTGAAAAATGTGATGACGAAAATCGCGAAGATGCCAGCATTAGAAGTGCGTCCAACGCTTGGAATGGAGAGTGCGCTGGGCTACCGAAACAAGGCTCAAATCCCAGTGCGTACGGTAGACGGGCAGTTAACAACGGGATTCTTCAAGAAGAACTCGCATGACTTAATTCCGATTGAAGACTTCCATATTCAAGACCCTGAAATCGACCGCTTGATTGTAGCGGTGCGAGATATTTTAAGAAAGTATCCAGTGGTGGCGTATGATGAAGCGAACCATACTGGCGACTTGAAGCATATTATCGTGCGACGCGGCTTGCGTACGAAGCAAGTGATGATTATTTTTGTGACGAGAACAAAAGTGTTGCCACAAGCGGAGGCGATTGTAAGAGACATTACGGCAGCGCATCCGGAAGTGGTGTCTATCGTGCAAAATATCCAACCGAAGCCGACGAACGTCATCATGGGACGTGAGACAAAAGTGCTATTCGGGGAAGATGTGTACGAAGAGAAATTGTTCGAATTCACGTTCAAGATTAGCGCGCGTTCGTTCTTCCAAGTCAATACCGTGCAAACCGAAGTGCTCTATCAACAAGCCATCGACGCTGCGGACTTGAAGGGTGGCGAGACGGTCGTGGATGCGTATTGCGGAATCGGGACAATGAGCTTAGCCTTTGCCCGCGATGCCAAGAAAGTCTATGCCATGGAAATCGTGGATGATGCGATTGTGATGGCCAAGGAAAATGCGAAACTGAATGGCGTGACGAATGTACACTTTGAAACGGGTGCGGCCGAGAAAATCATGCCACGCTGGAAGGAAGAAGGCATCCAGCCAGATGTGATTGTGGTGGATCCACCGCGCAAAGGGCTCGACCTTGCCTTTATCGAAGCGGCGTGTGCAACGGGACCTGAGCGCATCGTATATGTCAGCTGTAACCCAGCAACGCTTGCTCGCGACCTTGTACACTTCAAGGAACGAGGCTACGAGGCACAATACGTGCAACCCGTGGATATGTTCCCGATGACTGCGCATGTTGAGACGGTAGTATTAATGTCAAGGGTTGATAAATAAGAGTGTAATAAGATAAGTAAATAAAGGCTTTCCGTGATTTGAGGTCTGGTTTTAAGCCGGAAGGATAATCACGGTTTTTTGTTTTGAGGGAAGATATCTGAAATTGGGGAATTTGAAAAGTAATCAGCCGATACGGTTATTGATTTCGTGAGTTGATAAGATGGTTGACTAAATAATGGTGAGTTGATAAGATGATTGGCAAAGTTTCTTCGTAACATTGAACTGCTTACTATTCTAAATATTTATCAAATCGGGATTTTTAATACTTAAAAACAATGCCTTTATTGTATAACATAAACACCTGATGGAGGTGTAATTATGCACGTACGATATAGAGAGGGATCTGGCAGGAAAAATGGCAAAGTAGATGAAGCTATTGCACTTTTTGATAAAGCTCGATATAACGGCTATGATGCTCCTGCGCTATATGATTCTTATGCTAAAGCTTATCGAAAAATTAAGGATTACGATAATGAAATTCTCATTCTTGATGAAGGAATTATGCGTAAAACACGGCACGATGTTGGTACTTTAGCGGCTCGTAGGGATAAGGCAATTAAGCTATTATTTGCTAAACAAGAGGCAGAGCGGATAGCTAAGGAAAAATCTGATTTTCTAAAAGCGAACAAAAAAGAGGATATTTAAAGGTTCAAAACGAAGTTAATAAGTTAATATAAAAATATAGGCTCTTTGTCAAATAGTGTTGATGAAGAATTTTAGGAAGGGATTAAGCAAC
>CAUVJW010000132.1:0-3139 GCA_963552295.1 uncultured Streptococcus sp.
TGTTTTTGCCATCAATCAAGATAGCTCCACTCGTTGGGTCATAGAATCGAAAGAGCAAGTTCATAATGGATGATTTCCCTGAACCGGTATGACCGACAAACGCCACTGTCTGCCCAGGCTCTACCGTGAAATTCAAGTGCTTCAACACCGGTACTCCTGGCGTATACTCGAAGCTCACATCCTTGAATTCAATTCGTCCTTCATCAAATGTGAAGAGCTCTTCTCCTGATTCTTCACTTGGCGTATCCATTAATTCAAATACTCGGTCACCAGCAGCCATGGATTGTTGGAAACCAGAAACGACATTCATAAAGGTTTGAATCGGCTCATAAATACGGTTGACATAATCAATGAAGGCATATAGGAGTCCTGCTGAAATTCCTAGTGTTCCTCCGATAAATTGCATTCCAAAATAATAGACAATTCCAAAAAGCGTAAAGTTTCGAAGTAAGCCTACTAGACTCCATGAGAAGTACGAATCAAGAATTAATTCCTTACGACCAACCTCTACCCAAGACGTAGCCGTCGCCTCATATTCTGCAACAATCTTGTCTTCTTGTTGGAAGGCTTGAACGATACCAGCACCTTGAATACTTTCATTTAACTGTCCACTCAATTGACTGTACAGTTCACGATTCTCAGAATAGTATTTTTTCTGCATCACGGCAACGGTTCTCTGCCATAGCATCATCACCGGAACTAGGAATAATAATACGAGTCCCAGCGTTGCATTTAATAAGAAAATCGTTACGTACACACCAACAAGCATCACGACGGTACTAAGCAGTGTGGAAATCCCATTCACGTAGAAGTTTGCACGTACGGATTCCGTATCACTCGTAATTCTAGATACGACTTTCCCAGCAGGTAAATGATCAAAATACGATACTGGCAAGGTTTGTACATGCTCGAACACTTCGTCACGAATGCGTTTAGCCACGCGATTCGAGAGAGTCTTCATATATAAACGGTTTAAATAGCCCCCAGCTGCTCCGACTAAGTTCACTGCCACGTAAATGCCCACCCATAGGAGCAAGCTTCCTACATTGAAGACACCAGATTGTCCCATCGGCGTAATCACATTATCGATAGTGTATTTAGCAACGAGCGGCCCTGTTAAAGTTGCACCCGTTGAGAGTAAGAGGCAGACGAGTCCAATCAGAACTCCTTTTTTCTCATAGCGGAGGTAGCTTAATAATCGCTTCATCGTTTTCATTCGACTTCCTCCTCTATCTCTTGAATGAGGTACTGTTCATAGTACCAACCACGTTGTGCGAGTAACTCCTCGTGGGTGCCGCGCTCACTAATACGCCCTTCATTCATCACGATAATCTCATCGGCATGACGAATCGCAGAGAGTCGATGGGCAGAAATAATATTCATACAACCGCCACGCTCTTCTTGCAAGTGCGCAATAATTTCGCGTTCTGTTTTTGCATCCACTGCAGATAACGCATCATCTAAAATCAAACATTCACGGTTACGTAAGAAGGCACGCGCAATCGATAGCCGTTGTTTTTGCCCACCACTAAGCGATACTCCTTTTTCCCCGACCATCGTATCGAGCTGCTGCGGCATGCGTTTCACGTCTCCATCAAAGGACGCCAACGTCAATGCTTCCCAGATTTCCTCATCGGTTGCATCCTCTTTCCCGAATAACATATTCTCGCGAATCGTGCGTGAAAAGAGCGTGTGTTCTTGTGGCACATAGGCTAGATGCCCTGCTACCGATTGAGGTTCGTAATCAATTAGTGGCTCTCCGTTAATGAGAAGCTTCTCGCCTTTGTATGGAAATTGATGTAGTAGTTGCATCAATAGCGTCGTCTTCCCAGAGCCTGTTTTTCCAACGATTCCAAGTGTCTCGCCTTTATTTAGCGTAAGATTAATCTCTTTTAATAATGGAGTCGTTTCCCTTGGATACGTAAAGTTAAAGTCGATAAACTGAATCGATTCAATCGTCTCAAGCACTTTTATTCCAGCACGTTCAATTTCATCATCATGCTGCAACACTTCATTGATACGTTCCGTTGCCACTTTCCCGCGTTTATAGTTCGTAATAATGTCACCAATCATAAACATCGGCCACATAATCGCCCCCATATAAACTTGGAAGGCAATCACATCCCCCACTAGAATGGTTCCAGTCGATACTAAGTATCCACCGTAAAGAAGCGCGATAGTAAAGCTAATCATCATAAATAATTGCGCCAATGGCATAAAGCGCGATTCAATTTCCGACACGATAATATTTTGTTTCATGGCTTTTTCCGTTTTCGCACGAAACTCATCCATCATCGCATCTTCTTGCCCATACGCACGAATGACATAAGTACCGTCAATCATCTCCAACACTTCATTATTCAGTTGAGAGACTGCATTTTGCGCCTTATTGTACTCTTCTTCAAGATCAAATCCCCATTTATACACAAGATACGAAAGAATTGGCAATGGTAAAATCGCCGCAATGGTCAGTGGCAACGAAATCGTTGTGACCATCATATAAATCGATACACTCCCCAACAATGTAGAGTTCATCAACGCAAACATTCCGAACCCCATCATATCGCCAATGGTCATTACATCTTCACTGCTGCGCGTAATAATATCGCCCGTTCTAAAATGCGCATAAAACGGAATTTTCTTTCTTAAGTTATTCCGCAGTAACTTCACGCGCAGTTCTTTTTGAATTTCATAATGTCCAATAAAGATATAGTACGTCCAAATACTCTCCGTAATATAGGCCACAAGAATAATCCCGACTAAAACCACAAGCTGTGTCCCAAGCCACTCGGCATTCAGTTCACTTGCCACAATTTTATCGACTACCTGTCCGATAATACGCGCTGGGTACACCGCCGCAATACTACTTCCGATCATCAAAATAAAACTAACAAGGTAGCGCATCGGATGTTTCTTTATAAAATTAATAATGACTTTTAATAAATCGTTCATCGTTTTCCTCCATCAAAAAAGCCGTCACCTTCCCCACGCATGGAAAAAGTAACGGCTCACTTAAACTTATCTATAAAAATGCGCTATACTTCATTCACCAAAATTGGAAGGTTTCTCAAATCTTGTACTTGTTTTACGTTTAAGTTGTTCATTGATTTCTCCTCCAATCTGATAAATTTAACGTTAT
>CAUVJW010000133.1:0-3131 GCA_963552295.1 uncultured Streptococcus sp.
GCTGTGATGTCAACGCCTTTTTCACGTGCATATTGACGAACTGAAGGCATTGCTAATACTAATTTACCAGGGTTGCTTGCTGCAGGAACTCCTGTTGGAGCTGCAGGTGCCGCTGGAGCTGCTGCTGGCGCTGGTGCTGCAGGGGAAGCTGGAGCCGCTGCTGCAGGTGCGTGAGAACCGCCTTCTGTTGCGATTTCAACGATTACATCACCAACGTGAGCTACTGTTCCTTCAGAAACTAAAACTGCTGTAACAGTTCCAGCTACTGGAGAAGGAATAGATTCTACTGATTTGTCGTTTTGTACTTCGAATAAAATGTCATCTTCAGCAATCTTGTCGCCTACTTTGATGTCGATTTTAACGATTTCACCTTCTGCAATTCCTTCACCGATGTCAGGTAATTTGAATTGGAAAGTGCTTGATGCTGCTGGTGCAGCTGGTGCAGGGGAAGCCGCTGGAGCCGCTGCCGGTGCAGATGCTTCTGCTGGGCCTGAACCATCGTCGATAACTACGATGACGTCGCCTACGCGAGCTACTGTACCTTCTTGAACTTTAACTTCTAATACTTTACCACTTACTGGAGAAGGAATTTCTTCTACAGATTTGTCGTTTTGTACTTCGAATAAAATATCATCTTCTTGAATTGTATCTCCGACTTTAATGTCGATTTTTACGATTTCGCCTTCTGCGATACCTTCACCGATATCAGGCATTTTAAATTGGAAAGCCATGCTTGTACATCCCTTCTTATTTTTATAAAACTCTAAAGAGCACACTCAAGTGAGAGGCTCTTTAGAATGAAATTTGTTGAATTAGAAGTTCACTGTTTCGCGAACTTTAGCTTCAATATCGCTAGCATTTGGTAACCAGTCGTTTTCTGCTTGACCAAATGGGAAGATTGTATCTGGAGCTGCAACACGTCCGATTGGAGCTTCTAAACTTAAGATTGCGCGTTCAGAAATTTCAGACATTACCATTGCACCGATACCAGCTTGACGTTGTGCTTCTTGAACAACAACTACGCGACCAGTTTTTTCAACTGATGCTAAGATTGTGTCTAAGTCTAATGGAGAAACAGTACGTAAGTCGATAACTTCTACTGAGATTCCTTCTTTTTCTAAGTTTTCAGCAGCTTTAACAGCTTCACGAACCATTGCACCGTAAGTAATTACAGATACGTCTTTACCTTCACGAGTTACTGCAGCTACTCCTAGAGGAACTGTGTATTCTCCTTCTGGAACTTCTTCACGGAATGAACGGTATAGTTTCATGTGTTCTAAGTAAACAACTGGGTCGTTGTCACGAATAGCTGAGATTAATAACCCTTTTGCATCGTATGGGTTTGATGGGATAACCACTTTCAAACCTGGTGATTGAGCTACTAAACCTTCTAAGTTATCTGAGTGTAATTCTGGAGTATGTACCCCTCCACCCATTGGTGAACGGAATACGATAGGCATTTGACGAGTTCCACCCATACGGTAACGTGTACGAGCTGCTTGAGCTACCACGCTATCCATTACTTCGAATACGAATCCGAAGAATTGGATTTCAGGAACTGGACGGTAACCTTCTAATGCTAAACCGATTGCTAAACCACCGATACCAGATTCTGCTAAAGGAGTGTTGAACACGCGGTCTTCACCGAATTCATCTTGAAGCCCTTGAGTTGCACGGAAAACCCCACCGTTTTTACCAACGTCTTCCCCGAAAATTAGGACATTTTCATCACGTTTTAATTCAACAGCCAATGCATCAGTGATGGCTTGAATCATTGTCATTTGTGCCATAATTATTTATTCTCCTTTGCTTTAAAGTGTTCGATTTGTTCTTTAATAACGTTTGTTGGTTCTTCAAACATTGTTTCTAAGAAGAATGAAACTTTTTGTTTAGGTTGTTTGTCAGCCTCTTTAATCGCTTCTTTGATTTCTTCTTTAGTTGCTTCGATTACTTCGTTTTCTTTTTCTTCTGACCATAAGCCTTTAGCTGTTAGGTAGTTACGGAAACGAATTAATGGATCTTTTTTAGCCCATTCATCTTGAATTCCTTCTGGTTGGTAACGAGTTGGGTCGTCACCTGATAATGTATGAGGACCATAACGGAAGCAGATTGTTTCGATTAACACAGGACCGTTTCCAGCAACTGCGTATTCACGAGCTTTTTTAGTTACAGCGTAAACTGCTAATGGGTCCATACCATCTACTTGGATACCAGGGATACCAGCAGCAACTGCTTTTTGAGCTAATGTTGGAGCAGCTGTTTGTAACTCACGAGGAGTTGAAATTGCCCAACCGTTGTTTTGAATAAAGAATACTGCAGGAGCTTTATATGCACCAGCGTAGTTAATTCCTTCATAGAAGTCCCCTTGTGAAGATCCTCCATCACCAGTATAAGTCACTGCAACATTTTTCTTACCACGTTTTTTAAGACCTAAAGCAACACCAGCAGCTTGTACATATTGTGCGCCGATGATGATTTGTGGTGGTAAAGCTTTTAATGATTCTGGGTACATGTTACCTGCAACATGTCCACGAGACCATAAGAATGCTTGTGATAATGGTAAACCGTGTTTTACTAATTGTGGTACATCACGGTAACCTGGTAAAAGAACGTCGTCTTTCTCAATAGCTTTGATTGAAGCTAATTGTGAAGCTTCTTGTCCAGCTGTTGGAGCGTAGAAACCTAAACGTCCTTGACGGTTTAATGCAGTTGAACGTTCGTGTAAGATACGTGACCATACCATGTCAGTCATTAATTGAACTAATTCGTCATCAGACAAATCTGGTACTAAGTCAGGATTTACAACATTTCCTTCTGCGTCTAACACTTGAACCATTTCGAAGTTCGTGTTATTTGGTGTGAAAAGTGCATCGAGATTGAATTTTTTCTTCGTTGCCATACTTCTTTTTTCCCCTTTTCTATAAGAAATTGTGCTTAACAGACAAAACAGGTAGTTAAAACTGTACTATTCCCTCTGCTATCGTATAATAATTTAACAAACTTTTGTGAAATATGCAAGCAAAGAAGACTTTATAGAGCGTTTTTGTAAACTTTGTGAAAAAACTACCACTATCTTACGCTAAATAAAGTCTTCTTTTATTCTTATTTGTTCAATCAATTTTCTGTTTTCA
>CAUVJW010000134.1:0-2939 GCA_963552295.1 uncultured Streptococcus sp.
TCAAGTTGTGCTAAGCGTTGTTCGAATACGTCGAATGCGTCGTATAAGTAGTCTTTCTTCGTCATGTCTACGCCGGCTTTTTTCATGACTTCGATTGGAGCGTCGCTGCGTCCTGCACGTAAGTAGTTTAAGTAAGCTTCTAAATCTTCTGGAGTACCATGTAAGATTTTATCTGATAAAGCAGTTGCTGCAGCCATACCAGTCGCGTATTGGAATACGTAGTAGTTCATGTAGAAGTGAGGGATACGTGCCCATTCGTATGCGATTTGTTCATCTTGGATAACATTTGCATAGTATTTCGCGTTGATTTCGCTATAAGCTTTTGCGATTGATTCTTGTGTTAATGGTTGGCCTTCTTGGTCCATTACGTGAATCTTATGTTCGAATTCCGCAAATTGTGTTTGACGGAAAATAGTTGATTTGAAGCGGTGTAAATAGTTGTTTAAGATATATTTTTGTGCTTCTTTATCTGTATGTTTCTTCAACAAGTAATCTGTTAAGATGTTTTCGTTTGTTGTAGAAGCAATTTCCGCTAAGAAGATTGAGTAATCTCCGTATTGTTTTGGTTGAGTGTTACGAGTGAAGTAGCTATGTGCACTGTGTCCTAACTCGTGAACTAAAGTGAAGAAGTTTGATAATTCATCATGCCAGTTCAATAGGATGTATGGTGCTGTTGAGTATGCTCCACTTGAATATCCACCACTGCGTTTACCGATGTTTTCAGCAACGTCGATCCAACGTTCCGCGTATGCTTTCTTCATGATTTCATTGTACTCTTCGCCAAGAGGTTTCAAGGCTTCCACACTTGCTAGAGATGCTTCTTGGTAGTTGTATTTAATTGGAGCGTCTCCAGTGATTGGTACGTATAAATCATACATATGCAATTCATCTAAGCCTAATGCTTTTTGTTGTAATGCGATGTAACGGTGCAATAATGGTAATTTTTCATTTACCACGTCTACTAAAGCATCGTACACTTCTTCAGGAACTTGGTTTGAAGCAAGTGCTGCTTGACGAGCTGAGTCATAGTTATGAACTAGAGCGCTGAAGTTATGACCTTTCACTTCTGTACCAAGTGTGCTTGCGAATGTATTTTTTAAGTTGATGTAAGGTTTGTATAGTGTTTCGAATGCTTCCTTACGAACATCTTGGTTTTTAGACTCGATATATACTGAGTAGTTTCCGTTTGTCAATTCAACTTTTTCGCCATTTTCAGTTGTGATTTCATCAAACTTGATGTCAGCGTTGTTTAATAAGTTGAACGTTTTGCTTGCGCCTTGGAACACTTCACTAGCTTTTGATAATAATGCTTCTTCTTTATCTGAAAGCACATGACCTTTTTTAATACGCGCTGTTTCTAATAAGACACGGAAATCTTCTAGTCCTGGTTCTTGTTGGAAATACTCTTCGAACTCTTCATCAGATAATGCTAAAATTGCTGGGGCAAACCATGCTGAAGCACCTGAGAATTCGATGTATGTTGAGAATGCACGTTGATTTAAGACTTGGTTTTCATTGTTAGAAGTATCTTGGTCTGCTTTTAAATGTGAGTAAACATAAGCTGTTTCAATCTTATCATCCACTACGTTTAAAAGATTTAAGAATGCTAATAATGAAGCACCATCTTTTAATGCTGTATCTTTTGCAGCGGCTACTGCTGGAATTTGTGATTTAACAAATTCTAAGTCCTTTTCAAATCCTTCGTTTGATTCGTAAATTGCGGAAAGGTCCCATGTTAATTCTACTGGAACTTCTTCACGTCTTAATGGTTTTTTATTGGCCATTATAATCCCTACTTTCTAAAAAGTTGATAGTCCTAGTGTACTATGAAATGGATGCTTTGGAAAGGGTTTGAACCCATTTTTAAAGAAAAAGAGACCAAATGAACCGCTTTTGATTCATCTGGTCTTGTTAATTAGTCTTCAAGGAAAGTGGCTTTATCTAAACTATCTGTTCCGATAATCGCTACAAGAATGACATCTTCACGAATAAGGAAATCCGCAAATACTCTTGTATTCAACGATTCATCCTTTCCTTCACGATATCCAATTAAGTTCAAATCATAATCTTTACGTAAGTCTAAATCGCTTAGTTGCTTTCCAACCCATGATTTTGGCGGATAAAATTCCACAAGCGAGATATTGCCATCGAGTGAAATCACTTCAGCCAGTTTATGGTGAAGAATGTTCTTCACGAGACGAATTCCTGTTTCTTTTTCTGGGTTTATGACACGTTGCGCACCCATCTTCGTCAAGATTTCTGTTGTTGTACGGCCCTTTGCTTTAGCGATGATTTCTGGAACACCCAGTTTCGTACAATGCATCACGGCTAGAATACTCGCTTCTAAACTAGACCCTGTGGCTACCACCACCGTATCGCAGTCGCCAATTCCGATTTCTTCCAAAACTTCTTCGTCTGTCACATCGGCAATGACTGCCTTTGTGACAAGTGGCTCAATACGGTTAACGGTTGCTTCATCACGATCAATGGCAATAATGTCGCAATCATATTCACTAAGCTGTTTGGCAATCGTCATCCCAAACACACCTAGTCCTAAAATACCAACTGTTTTTCTCATCACAATTCCTACTTTCTATCCAATTAATAATGGTGCTTTCGCATACTTCATGTCGAGCGCTTTGTTCTTTCTGTTTGAGAAACTCAATAAAACGGTTAATGGTCCGATACGGCCAATAAACATCAACAACATAATAATGATCTTCCCTAGGAAGGATAAGGTTGGTGTTAAATTCGCCGTTACCCCTACTGTACATACCGCTGAGATCGTTTCAAATAAAGTATATAACAGTGGCGCATCTGGGTCCGTTAAGCTGAGCAAGAACACACTACTTAGAATAAGTGTTGTAAACACGATAAAAATCGTTAAGGCTTTTCTGGCCATCTCTTGCGAAATACTATGGTGTCTAAATTGAATCATT
>CAUVJW010000135.1:0-2936 GCA_963552295.1 uncultured Streptococcus sp.
GAGGCAAAAGAAAAGGCTAAATTCTATGACTATATTGAAATTATGCCGAAAGCCATCTATCGACCTTTAATCAAAAAAGAATTGATTCGTAACGAGCATCATTTAGAAGAGATTATTCAAAACTTAGTCCGCCTGGGAGAAGAGTTAGGGAAACCAGTTGTAGCGACTGGTAATGTCCATTATTTAAATCCAGAAGATAAGATTTATCGTGAGATTCTTCTGACATCATTGAACAATGGTGTTCCCCAAGAATATCCTGATGCACATTTAAGAACAACTGACGAAATGCTGAAAGAATTTGCTTTCCTTGGTGAAGAAAAAGCTTATGAAGTAGTCGTGACGAATTCGAATTGGGTTAGCGATCAATTAGAAGAAATTACTCCTGTGAAAGATGAATTATATACACCTAAAATCGAAGGTGCCGCAGAAGAAATCACTAAATTGAGTTACGATAAAGCACATGAATGGTATGGAAATCCTTTACCAAAAATTGTTGAGGATCGTATTAAAAAAGAGCTAAAGAGTATTATTGGAAATGGTTTTTCGGTAATTTATTTAATTGCTCAAAAACTAGTATTAAAGAGTAATCAGGACGGGTATTTGGTTGGATCACGTGGGTCTGTTGGTTCGTCTCTAGTTGCGACATTAACAGGAATTACCGAAGTGAATCCATTAGCGCCACACTATCGTTGTCCTCAATGTCAATTATCAGAATTCTTTGATGATGGTTCTGTTGGTTCAGGTTTTGATTTACCTGAAAAAAACTGTCCAAGATGTAATACGAGAATGGTTAAAGATGGACATGACATTCCGTTTGAAACCTTCCTTGGATTCTACGGAGATAAAGTTCCCGATATCGATTTGAACTTTAGTGGGGAATATCAACCACAAGCGCATAACTATACAAAAGTATTGTTCGGGGAAGATTATGTATATCGTGCAGGAACAATCAGTACGGTTGCTGAAAAGACTGCTTTTGGTTATGTAAAAGGGTATGAACGTGATTTAGGACTCGAACTTCGTCAAGCTGAAATTGAGCGTTTAGCTAGTGGATGTACAGGGGTTAAAAGAAGTACAGGTCAGCACCCGGGTGGGATTATTGTAATTCCAGACTATATGGATGTGTATGACTTTACGCCAATTCAATACCCAGCAGATGATTTGAGTGCTGAGTGGAGAACAACCCACTTTGACTTCCATTCAATTCACGATAATGTATTAAAACTTGATATTCTTGGACACGATGATCCGACCGTAATTCGTATGTTACAAGATTTATCAGGAATGGATCCAAAATCGATTCCACCTGATGATCCAGAAGTGATGAAAATCTTTGGTGGTACTGAAGTGTTGGGAGTGACTCCTGAGCAAATCGATTCCAATACAGGGACACTTGGGATTCCAGAATTTGGGACGAAATTCGTTCGTGGAATGTTAGAACAAACAAAACCTTCAACATTCACTGAATTACTTCAAATTTCTGGTTTGTCACACGGTACCGACGTATACCTTGGAAATGCTGAAGAATTAATTCGTCTTCATAATATCCCACTTGCCGATGTTATCGGTTGTCGTGACGACATCATGGTGTATTTAATCCATAAAGGCGTTGAAGAAGGGATTGCCTTCAAAATCATGGAAGGAGTTCGTAAAGGGAAAGGAATTCCTGACGACTTCCAAGCGATTATGAGAGAAAACAATGTACCAGAATGGTATATTCAATCGTGCTTGAAGATTAAATATATGTTCCCGAAAGCCCATGCGGCAGCCTACGTTTTAATGGCGTTGCGTGTTGCTTGGTTTAAGGTACATAAACCATTGTTATACTACTGTGCTTATTTCTCAGTGCGTGCGCAAGATTTCGATATCGTTGCCATGTCACAAGGGAAAGAGATGATTAAGAAACGTATTAAAGAAATTCGCGAAAAGGGAATGGAAGCAAGTACGAAAGAACAAAACTTGCTAACCGTTCTTGAATTAGCCAACGAGATGGTGGAACGTGGTTTCCACTTCAAGATGGTCGACGTGGATAAATCTGAAGCAAGTAATTTTGTCATCGAAGGTGATTCACTGATTGCTCCATTTAGAGCGATTCAAGGATTAGGCTTGAACGTTGCAAACAAAATCGTTGAAGCAAGACAAGAACAACCATTCCTATCGAAGAAAGATTTGGCGACACGTGGTAAAGTATCGAAGACGCTTATTGACTATATGACAGAAAACAAAGTCTTAGACCACTTACCAGATGAAAACCAATTATCATTATTCGATGATTTGTTCTAATATCACAATAGTTGGTATTTTAACAAAGTATATGGTATACTAACAAAGTAGAATAGTAGTTGAGAGGAGAGTGAGCGGAAACGCTCACTCTTTTTATCGACATGGACTCAAGTAGCAAGGAGGTTGAGGCTATGAGTAAAGTAACTGAGACGGTAACAGAGCTTACTAAAGAAGTAATTGAAAAAGAAGGCTTTGAGTTATTCGACTTAGAATTTGTAAAAGAAGGAAAGAATTGGTTTCTACGTTTTTACTTAGATAAACCGGGCGGTATCGATTTAGATGACTGCGCGTTTATGAGTGAAAAATTTAGTGAAATTCTTGATGCACAAGACCCAGATCCAATTCCACAAGCTTACTTCTTAGAAGTTTCTTCACCAGGTGCAGAGCGCCCGTTAAGAAACGAGGAAGAATTAAAAGCAGCGATTGGTTCATATGTACACTTATCGTTTTATCAAAACGTTGAAGGTGAGAAATTCCTTGAAGGAACTCTTCTTTCAGGCGATGAAGAAACGGTAACATTAAACGTACAAATCAAAACAAGAACAAAAGAATTTACAATTGATCGTAAGAATATTGCAAAAGCACGTCTTGCAATCAAATTCTAAGGAGTAAAGGAGTAAACACATGAGTAAAGAAATGCTACGAGCATTAAC
>CAUVJW010000136.1:0-2911 GCA_963552295.1 uncultured Streptococcus sp.
TTGCAAGTTGATTCTTAATGAAAATGAACTAAAAAAGGACTCGCAGTGCGAGTCCGTTATAGTGTCTGTTATTTTGTTTAGGTGAGCGATGTTTCGCATCCTATAGTTGAGTTCTTACTCACATCCTATGAAGTTGAGTTCGAAAAAGCAGAGGCTCAAGCCTTTCGAGTTTAGTCCGCACGGTCTTTCAGACCGCTTACGGCTAAACTGCGAACCGTCATCGCCTCTGAACGCTTTTTCTCACATCCTAGAAAGGTCTATTATTTTCATACCCCACAGCAGTGTTAGGGAATTCTTGGGCAACTGCACGGAAGAATGGTTGTAAGAAGTCATCTGTTTCTTCACCGACGTTCTTAATTTCAATTTTCTTCTTCTTACCTTTGTATGATCTGTCGTCTGACAAGAAGATTAGGAATGATTCAATGTTCGTTGTGATTCCGTATCTCTTGTGTGATAACTGATAGTGGTAAACGCGTTTTGCTTTTGTGATGTCGTATACTTCTAATCCGCTCCAAGTAGTGAAGAAGTGGTTTTTGTAGATGTATACATATGTTTCGTCATCCGCATAAGTAGCGTTTGTACGTAGTAAATCTAAGTTGCCACGTAATTCTGGGTAAGCAGCGTACATTTCGTCGTAAGCCGCACCAACTTTTTTACGTTTCAAGAACGCTAAACCGATAAATACAAGCCCTGCGAGTGTAAGACCTGCCGCAACCATTAATCCACCTTTTTTTGCAGAGCTAGCTTCTGTTTGAGAGAAGTAGAATTGTGTGTCTGCACCAGCTTGTAGAAGGTTATAGTTTTTGAACGCTTGAGTAATTAAGTCGCTGTAGTTTTGAATCGCATGTTTATTACGGTATGAATAAATGATTGTACCGTAAACATATTCTGGATTGTCTTGCATTGTATCAGCTTTTGCGACTAATTTTGCAGCATCTTCTTTTGTTAATTCAAGACCGATATAACCAGGTTCTTTGCCTTTTGAAGTACCTGCTTTTTCATATTCAACAATGTAGATATAGGTTTTTCCTTTATCTACTTCGATGACGGGTTCTTTTGAGATATCAGTAATTTTTAGAGCTGATTCTTTATCGTCATTGCTTGAACTGAAGGGAAGAGCTTTTCCATCTTCATAGATTTTTTTAGCGTCTGGTTTTTGGAAGTTGAAAAATCCGACGACGCAAGCGGCAATAATTAAAATAAGTCCGAAGTAAAAACGAATTCTAAAGCCGTGATTACGATTTTCTGTCATATGATATAAACCTCTTTTCAATAATATATATATAATACAGCTATAATACTCTAGAAAATAGCATTTTGCAAGTGACTTTATTTGAATACTGAGATTATCATATATGGTAATTATCATATATGATAATTTCGTGTTGAAAAAATAAGGAATCCTACTGGACTCCTTATCTCTTACTTTCTTTTTTAGCCTCAATCTCAATACCTGGGAAATCTTGACGTAATTTGTCAAAGAATGGCTGTAGATGTGCATCAGTTTCTTCGCCGATATTTTTAATTTGAATCTTTGTACTTCGAACCGCAGCATCTGGATCACTGGTTGAAAATACAAGGTACGACTTCATGAATCTGCCACCTTCTTCAGGGTAAAATGTTTTTTCAAAGTGATGTACGCTCTTCGTTTTGTTTAAATCATAAATCTCTAATCCTTTTACAGTAGAACAGAAGAAGTTTTTATAGATGTATACTCCTAAGGTATCATCGATATAATCGGATTTATTCAATAATGTGGATAAACGTTTGCCTTTCAACTCTGGATGACTCGCCACTAACGCTTCTGTGTTCTTATATCCTGCAAATAAACTGTTGTAGTATGAAGCAAATTGATGATGTTTTTCCGCTAAATACACGAGGGCTAACCCTGGGATGAAGAGGACAAGGGAGAGGATTAGGAAGAGGTTTTGTGTTTCCTTTCCTGGTTTAATCGATACATAGTTTTGATAACGACGTGAAATTGGGAACTTGATGTATTTTTTCATCGCATCTTGTGTACGAAGGCCATAGTCCATCACTTTCTTATCATTAATATCTGGCTCAACAAAGGTACCCGCAATTTTTTCAGGATTGTCTCTTAAGGTATTTTTCTTATCGATTAATTGTTTGGCGGTCTCTTCATCTAATTCTAACCCGATGTATTGTGTCGTTTCGTTTCCATTAGAATCTTTTTCTAAATAAGAGACGATATAAAGCGACCATTTTCCAAAGTCCGAGTTTTGGACGGAGTGCTTGTCGATACCAGTGACCTTTAAGATAGAATCTTCATTTTTTACGATATCATTGAGGTTAAAATATTTATTTTGCAGTTGTAATAATGGAACGTTTAGTCTTGTTAATGCAAAAACAAGGCAAAGCATAGCCGCCACGATTAAGGCCACCCCGGGATAAAAACGTTTATTATAACCACGAACACGATTCTTGTGCATATGAAAAACTCCTTTTTCTTGTTAGTTCTATGGTAATGGAGATGGAAGAGAAAGGCAAGGGGGGAGTTGGGTCCTCGAGGTAAGAATCGAAACTTAAAAAATGTATATGGCAATGTCTTATGGGATTTATACTTTTATGCAAATTGTAATGCCCACACCCAAATCCTTCGCACTGTGAAGGATTTTGCAGAATGTTTCACGTTCCTTCCGGTGTTCCGGTCCAACGTTCCATTTCTGAGCGCTCTTCGCAGTGGTTGACTTTTTTGTCTCACATCCTGTAGTTGAGCTCGCCATCGCAGAAATGGCGTGCGTTTCCTCAAACGTCCGCAGAACGTTTCACGTTCCTTCCGGCGTTCGAGTCCAACGTTCCATTTCTGAGCGCGATGTCTCGCATCCTTGTATATCCTAGGCATTAAATTTTGGTGGTTTGGGTATCCATGCTATGATGTATCTATCGCATA
>CAUVJW010000137.1:0-2867 GCA_963552295.1 uncultured Streptococcus sp.
TTGATTGACTTTGACTCTACTGAAAGAGTAGATGTAAAACTGGAAACCCCATGACTAGCTGTCATGGGGTTTTATTTTACTTTTTATAGATATAAACAAGGCATTCTCTAGTAGAGAATGCCTTGTTTGTTTGAACTATTGATTACGAACTTCTTGAGTCGTTTGTTCATTGTTATTGTTGCTATTATTGTTGTTTTGCTGACGATTATTTTGTTGCTGGTTTTGCTGAGTCGTACGTTCCTCAGCTGTTGTTGGTTGTTCTAGTTGGAACTCGTTTGTAATCGGGTCAGAACTATCTTTACCAACAGTTACAACTAGAGTTACCGATACGCTAGGACCGCTGACGTTTTGGAATGTCACTTTATTTGTTGATACAGTTTGTGTTTGTCCGTTTACAGTGACTTTGTATTGTGGCTTGTCTTTAGAGTTTGTTTGATAATTATCCCACGTTACAGTCAGCGTCTTTTTACTCTTATCGTAAGTAGCTTTCATACCAGTTGGACCTTCAATCTTCGTTCCATAGTTCTTAGATTGTTGAGTAGGGACGTGACCTTTAACAAATAACTCAGTTGCAATCATGTTCGCTGGAGTTCTTGGTCCAGGTAAGCTTAATGGATCTGAACCGATTTCGATTTGTTGTTTTACAACGCTGTCTGGTTGTACCCAATCATCTCCGCTAGAAGATTCAGCCATATATTTCATTAAGTAATAGTAAATCAGTCTTGAGTATTCTTGTTCAGTAGTATCTACGCCACCGCCTTGTTCATAGGGGTTATCATAACCAGTCCATGCAGAAATGGTATAGTCGGTAGAGTATCCAATAAACCATGAGTCAGGAATGATATCTTCATAATCACTAGCTCCCATTGCACGTTTTTGTTCAACTGTGTAGTTCGATGAACCAGTTTTGGCAGCTGTAGGTAGTCCAGGAATAGCCGCTTGTGTTGCGAAACCATATTTGAAAGAGTCTTTTAGTACATCCGTAATCATATATGCTGTTGAATCTTTCATCGCTTGTTTTTGTTCAGGTTTAAATTCAGTCACTTGACCATCACGAGTTGTGACTTTTCTTACCGTATATGGTTTTGAATAAGTACCATAATTACCAAATGTGGCATATGCTGCTGCCATCTTGATTGGAGAAATATCTGCACCAATCGAGTTGCTTTCTACTAAATAGTCTTGACCATCATTTTTAATTTGAATATCTAGATTGTTCAAGAATGACTTGATATTTGTTTCACCAACAGCTTTAAAGGTTTGTAAAGCTGTTGTATTTCTTGAGTAAACGAGGGCAGTACGTAATGTCATTGCACCTTTGTGACTGAAATCCCAGTTGTTTAATTCAACACCATTTGAATATGTAGTTCTTTGGTCCATGATGGTTTGACCAGTTGAATAGTTGAGGTATTCGATGGCAGGACCGTAGTCGATGACTGGTTTAATCGTTGAACCAGTACTACGTGTATTGTCAGTTGCACGGTTATAACCAAGTAGAGTCGTTTGCTTACGACCACCGTTGACGGCGCGAACTGCACCAGTTTTTGTATCGAGCATAACAACGGCATTTTGAATTTTTTCATTTACATATTGAATGTAATCATTTGTATTCACGATATCGTATAAACGTTGTTGTGCTTTAGAGTCGATAGTTGTTTCAATGGTAAGTCCATCGTTATAAGGGTCGAGGCCTGTTTTTTCTTGAACTTCTTTAAGAACCATTGTTACGAACGAATCGTAAACAAGTGCTTTATCATTACTGTTTACATTATTATCATGTGCGATTAAACCATCAGTGACTGGAGTAGCAACTGCTTGGTCATATTGTTCTTTTGTAATCTTTCCATTTTCTTTCATGGAATAGAGTACTAAGTCACGTCGTTCTTTTGCTTGATCCGCATTGGCATATGGATCGTATGAGTTTGGTGCTTGTGGCAATCCGGCAAGTAGAGCTACTTGAGGTAAGCTTAATTCAGATAATTCTTTATTGAAGTAGTAGTGTGAAGCAGTACCAAATCCGTATACATTATTTGCCATGTACACTTTATTTAAGTAGTACGTCAGAATTTGTTCTTTAGAGTAATTTCGCTCTAATTGAAGGGCTAGCATGATTTCTTGAATTTTACGTTTATAGGTTTGGTCTTCTTTTTTAGTAGAGAAGACCGCTAATTTCACTAACTGTTGAGTAATCGTACTACCACCTTGAGTGATTTGACCAGCTTTTGCGTTTCGTAGGAATGAACCAGCGATACGGATTGGGTCAATCCCCATATGAGAGTAGAAACGTTTATCCTCGATTGAGGTGATGGCATCTTTTAGTAATTGAGGGACTTGTTCACTAGTGATAATATCTCGTTTTTCACCACCAAGTGAATAAATCAGTTCGCCATCTTTATCAAGGATTTTAGTTTCAGTAGCTCCTTCTAAATCACTAGCTTGAATGGTAGGAGCAGTCGCACCGTAGTAAGCGAAGATTGCAACGATAGCAATAATAGCCACAGTCACAAAAGCAGCTATACCAATTAAAATTTTCTTCCACAATTTCTTTTTATTAGTAGAACTTGGGTGCTTCTTCCTTGAATTTCGATGCTGAGATGAACGACTTTGTTCAGTATTGTTTTCAGTCATAGATTGACCTCCTTTATAATAGAGCATCTACTGCGTCTAAATAATTTAGAGTCATTTGCAGCGATAGCTCGATTGGTTGACCGTGTTCTTTGATATAGGTCAACGGAATAGATTGACGTTTCGTGCTTGAATCGTGAATGAATTGTTCAATCATTTTGGATTCAAGTAAGTAATATTCTTTCAAACTAGAAAAATAAAAAATAACAAAAGCGATACCGCCTTGTTCACAGCACTCTTTC
>CAUVJW010000138.1:0-2864 GCA_963552295.1 uncultured Streptococcus sp.
GGAGAGAGAGTTTGACAGGAGGTCATTTCAATAGTAAAGTAAACGGTGAAAGAGGTGTTGGTATGGTTACAGAATGCGAAAAAATGAATGTGTCTCATGAGATTTGGATGATGATTATGAAAATCTACAATGAGAACTTGAAAACTTTTTCGATGTCATTAAAAGAGGTGGGATTGAATCCAACTCATTTTGAAGTGTTACATCTGATTTTCCGAAATCAAACGATGGATCAAAAGACGATTGCGCAAACGTTGAATTTGACGCAGGGAAATATTACGCATTGCATTCGTCATTTAGAAAAATTAGAGTTGATTTCGATTGAAAAAGATTGGAAGACAAAACATATTTCATTAACAGAAAAAGGAAAGAAATTGCTGGATGATTTAATTCCAGCGCAACATCAAATGATGGAACATACATTGCGTGGATTGGACTGCAACCAAAAGCAACAATTGCGTGAGCTACTAGTCTCATTCGAGAACACATGTAAGTCGATTTAGGTAAATTTTAAGTACGAAACGTATACTGAAGAAAAAAGAAGAGGTGCGACTATGAGAATTTTAGTAGCAGAAGATGAAATTGATTTAGCAGAAGCGTTGAAAATGATGCTAGAAATGCAAAAATATAGCGTGGAGGTCGTTCACGACGGGGCGGACGCGCTGTTTTATGCCGAATCAACACCGTATGATTTAATCTTGCTCGATGTCATGATGCCAAAGAAATCAGGAATCGAAGTGGTCCGTGAATTGCGTGCAGGCGGAAATACGACACCAGTATTGATGTTAACGGCAAAAAGTCAGCTAGAAGATAAGGTAACAGGGCTTGAAGAAGGAGCGGACGATTATTTAACGAAGCCGTTCGAGGCGCCTGAATTATTAGCGCGTGTGAAATCATTGCTTCGCCGCCCGAATGTCTTTGTGGCATCTGTGATGAATATCGGAAATATCGAGCTTAACCGCGATAAGTTCACGATGGAATCAGCGAGTGGACAAGTGTTGTTGAACAATAAAGAGTTCCAATTGATGGAATACTTTATGATGAACAGCAATCAGGTATTATCAACCGATTTGATTATGGAAAAAGTTTGGGGACTCGACTCAGATGCGGAGATTAACGTGGTGTGGGTGAATATTTCATCTCTCCGTAAGAAATTAGCGAGCATCGAGGCGAACGTGACGATTAAATCTGCACGTGGTTTGGGCTATCAATTGATGGTCGAAGCGTAATCCCGATGATTTTAGAAAAGAAGAGGAGTTTGCATGTTTAAACAACTTCAAAAAAGCTTTGTGAAAAGTGCGATGCTGTCTTTTACGGCAGTGCTGCTGGTTGTGCTAGTGGCGGTAAACGTCGTGAACTATCGCCAAACTGTCGATCAAGTGGACCACCTTGTAACAATGCTTGTCAATAATGGTGGAGAGTTTCCAGACGCACCTGATGAAAAAGGCCCTAAAGAACATCCTGAACACGGGATGCCAAAAGGAATGGAGTTTCGTAAAGATGACCAGATGGCAACACGTTATGCAGTCGTAAGAGTCGCAAATGATGCGGTACAATCCGTAGATCAATCGCATTTAGTATCGATAGATGAGACGACGCTAAAAGAGTTGGGTTTACGCATCGCTCAAGGAACTTCCACAAAAGGATGGGAAGGCAGTCTTCGCTATCAAGTGGCTAAGACGGATGCCGGAACAATGGTTGTCCTTGTAGATGCCAACAAGGAGACACAACAAATATCGAGACTAATGATGGTAACAGGGGCAGTCTTTGTTCTTTGTCTGGCAGTGGTGTATGTGCTCGTTCGTATCGTATCGAAGCGCGCGATTCGTCCGTTTGTCGAAAACGTGGAGCGCCAGCAACAATTTATCGCCAATGCCAGTCATGAGATTAAGACACCGTTAGCGGTCCTTTCAGCCAATACGGATTTACTCGCAATGATGGGTACAGAAGCTAAATTTGTCGATAGTAACAAACGCCAAATTAAGCGTCTGAACTCTCTTGTAGAGCAGATGTTAATTCTTTCAAGATACGACGAAGGAGAAGCGGCTGCGACAAAAGAAGAAGTCGATTTAGTAGCCGTTACGAAAGCAATCGTTGAAGAGATTTTACCAGTCTTAAACGAAAAAGGACTCCAGGTAGAATTTACTGGGGAGGCACAAACGATTATCACAACGAATAAGAGTGCGATGACGGAATTGATTCGTATCTTGCTCGATAACGCGATGAAGTATACGGTCGGTGAACCTGTCATCACCATCGAGGCAAAACGAAATCAATTAGCCATTGGAAATGAAACAGAACCAATGACGAAGGAACAGGTTAGTCAGATTTTCGATCGCTTCTACCGAGTAGACAGTTCGAGAAATCGTACGACAGGCGGTAGCGGACTAGGGCTTTCTATCGCGAAGAAGATTGCCGAAACGAACAATGTACAGTTGACAGCAGAGTTACCTAGTGAAACACGAATTCGCTTTGTCATTGAGGGTGAGAAAAATGGATGATCGACTAATCTATGAAGTTTTAGAAGTGGTTGGTGAAATTCCAAGCGGAAAAGTTGCTACCTATGGACAGATTGCTAATCTCATAGGTCGTCCGAAAAATGCAAGATTAGTCGGAAAGATTTTAAGTCAGGTAGAAACCTATGGCGACTATCCTTGCCACAGAGTCGTTAATGCAAGTGGAAGACTGGTACCAGGATGGTTTGAACAAAAAGCTTTATTAGAAGCTGAAGGAATTCTTCTTAAAAGCCCGACAAATGTATCGCTTAAAAAATATAAATAGAATCCTGAAGAGGATTAGCCCAATCTACAATAAAGATTGGGCTTTTGTTTTAAAAAAGATACAAAATGAAAGACGCTTGGAAAATT
>CAUVJW010000139.1:0-2855 GCA_963552295.1 uncultured Streptococcus sp.
TTTTTCATAAAAATTACCTCCAATGAAAAGATTTAGCTTGATTTTCATTCTATTTATGATAGAATGACTGTAGTAAATCATTTATTGGAGGTTTTTTATCGTGAAAACTAAAAAGAATTTAGCTTTATTTGCATTGACACTTGGTGCGACTGCTGTACTAGCAGCGTGTGGCGGATCAAAATCTGACAGCTCACAAGCATCTTCTCAAAACAACGCTGGCTCTTCAGACAACTTCAAAGCGGTAATGGTATCTGATACTGGTGGTATTGACGATAAATCATTCAACCAAGGCGCTTGGGAAGGCCTTCAAGAATGGGGTAAAAATAACGGTGGTAAAACTAAAGGAAATGGTATTGATTACATTCTTTCAAAAGCAGAATCTGACTATACTACAAACCTTAACACTGCAGTTTTAAATGAGTACAATATTATTTTCGCAATCGGATTTAAATTACAAAAAGCTGTTGAAGAAGCAGCAAAACAAAATCCAGACGCACACTTTGCGATTATCGATAGTGTGGTTGAACAACCAAACGTTGCTTCAATCAACTATAAAGACCAAGAAGCAGCATTCCTTGCAGGGGTTGCAGCTGGTTTAACAACTAAAACAAATAAAGTAGCTTTCATCGGTGGTATGCACGGTCCAGCATTAGACAAATTTGAAGCTGGTTTCAAAGCTGGGGTTCAAGCAGTAAACCCTAAAGCAACTGTTGAAATTCAATATGCTGAATCATTCTCAGATGGTGCTAAAGCAAAATCTCTTGCAGAAGCAATGTACGCTTCAGATGTTGACATCATTTATGCAGCAGCAGGTGGTGCAGGACTTGGAGTATTCGCAGCGGCTAAATCAATCGTTGAAGCAAATCCAGATCGTAAAATTTGGGTAATCGGGGTTGACCAAGACCAACAAGCAGAAGGTAAAGTAAACGACTCTCGTAACGTAACATTGACATCAACACTTAAAGGTGTAAAACAAGCACTTATCAAATTTAGTGAAGATGCTTCTAAAGGGAACTACCACGGTGGTGAACAAGTACTTTACGGATTATCTGATAACGGTGTTGGTTTAGCAGATGGTCAATTATCAGACTCAGTTAAGGAAAAAATTGCTGTATTCAAAAAAGCAATTATCGAAGGAAAACAAGAAGTTCCTGCGAAACCTTAATTTTAACAAACGAACTTAAATTGAGAGGAGTAGGAGTTGAAGAGAATACGAATTTCTTCGCTCCTACTTTTTTATACATAGAACATTGTGCGGGGTGAGACGATTGGTAGAAGAAACATTTGTGATTGAGATGAAAGGCATCACAAAAAAGTTTGGTAATTTTGTAGCCAATAATCAAATTGATTTAACATTGAAAAAAGGCGAAATCCATGCGCTTCTTGGAGAAAACGGAGCGGGGAAATCGACATTAATGAATATCCTTTCAGGGTTATTAGAACCAACGGAAGGAGAAATTAAAGTAAATGGTGTTCCAACAAAAATTGATTCGCCAAATACAGCGAATCGCTTAAAAATTGGAATGGTGCACCAACACTTTATGCTTGTGAAGAAATTCAGCGTAGTAGAGAACATTATTCTGGGTAAGGAGCAAACAAAGTTCGGTTTTATCGATAAAAATGCGGTAAAAGAAGAAATTATGGAACTTTCTAAGAAATACCATCTAGCTGTAGACCCTGATGCAAAAGTAGAAGATATTACAGTTGGAATGGAACAACGTGTTGAAATCTTAAAAACTTTATATCGTGGTGCCGATATTTTGATTTTTGATGAACCAACAGCAGTACTAACTCCTCAAGAAATCGAAGAGCTTATTGTCATCATGAAGCAATTAACTAAAGAAGGAAAATCGATTTTCTTAATTACTCATAAGATTAAGGAAATTCAAGCGGTTGCTGACCGCTGTACGGTTATTCGTCGAGGCAATGTGATTGGAACTGTTGAGATTGGTAATGTTACGGACCAAGAATTAGCAGATATGATGGTCGGACGTTCCGTATCTTTCAAGACGCAAAAAGAACCTGCTAAACCAACAACAGATGCATTAGTCATTAAAGACCTTGTTGTGAAAGATAGCCGTGGTATCGAAGCGGTGAAAGGATTAGATTTAACTGTAAGACATGGTGAAGTTGTAGGGATTGCAGGGGTTGACGGAAACGGACAATCAGAACTCATTCAAGCCTTATCTGGGTTACGTGCTATCGAAAGTGGTTCGATTCAACTAGATGGAAAAGACATCACGAAGTTACCTACAAGACAACGGACTGAAGGAGGCCTTGGGCATATTCCAGAAGACCGTCATAAACATGGTCTTGTTCTTCAAATGGGACTCGATGAAAACATCGGTATTCAAACATACTATAAAGAACCATTATCGAAGAACGGCTTCTTAAATAAGAAGGCTTTTGTGGACTTAGCAGAACGCTTAATCGAAGAGTTTGACGTGCGTACTCCTAGTCCAACGGTGGCAGCTGGAGCGCTTTCTGGGGGGAACCAACAAAAAGCGATTATCGCGCGTGAAATCGACCGTGACCCAAGTTTACTCATTGCAGCACAACCAACCCGTGGACTTGACGTTGGTGCGATTGAATACATTCATAAGCGTTTGATTGATCAACGAAATAAAGGTAAAGCCGTATTGCTCATGAGCTTTGAATTAGATGAAATTCTAAACGTTGCGGACCGCATTGCTGTGATGTATGAAGGTCGTATCGTAGACGTGTTAGATACAAAAGAGACAAATGAAACAGAATTAGGATTATTAATGGCTGGTTCGACAAGAGAACAAGTAAGAGCCAAGGAACAGGAGGCGTTATAAGATGAAAAATTCAAAATACAAAAAGATTCTTATTCC
>CAUVJW010000140.1:0-2855 GCA_963552295.1 uncultured Streptococcus sp.
GTGACTTAGTTGAAAACGCGATTCAAATCGTTACAAAATTAAAACAAGAAGAAGTGAAACCACAAGCTTTTGATAAGGCCGTTAAGAAACTAGCGAAGATTCTTAAACCTGGGATTATGAAAAAGGTTTCGAATCCGCAACAAGATTCACTCCTTAGTATGTTTCAACAAATGGGAATCCAAAATCCTGGTATTGAACCTGAGATGAAAGAAGAAGTCACAGAAGAGATTGCCCAAAAACGACGTGATATTGAGCAACAATTAAGGAATGGCCTTCTCGATTCTAAAGAAGTAACCATTGAATTAACAGAGAAACCAATGAGTATGGCGGGCTCTGGCAATCAAATGGAACAAATGATGCAATTTCAATCAGTTCTTGACCAAATGACTCCTAAGAAGAAAATTAGCCGTACTGTTACGGTGAAAGAGGCTTTAGAACTATTAACAGAAGAAGAAGCTAATCATTTAATCAATCAAGAAGATATGCATGCAGAAGCGTTGAAGCTAGCAGAAACTTCAGGGATTATCTTTATTGATGAGATTGATAAGATTGCTGCTAAAGGCCATAACGGTGGTGAGGTTTCTCGCGAAGGTGTTCAACGAGACATCTTACCGATTGTTGAAGGAAGCCAAGTCAATACGAAGTACGGTGTGATTAACACAGACCATATCTTGTTTATTGCTTCGGGAGCCTTCCACGTTGCTAAACCAAGTGACTTAATGCCAGAATTGCAAGGACGTTTCCCAATTCGTGTTGAATTACAAGATTTATCAAAAGAAGACTTCGAACGTATCTTAACAGAACCTAAGAATGCATTGCTTAAACAATATAAAGCCTTGTTAGCGACCGAAAATGTAGAAGTCATCTTTACAAAAGAAGCAGTATCTAAACTAGCTGAAATTGCATTTGAAGTGAACAGTACGATGGAAAATATCGGTGCTCGTCGTCTGCACACGATTTTAGAAACAGTACTTGAAGAATTGTTATTTGAAGCACCATCCATGCAAATGGGAAGCATTCAAATTACAGAACAATATGTTGAAAGTAAACTAAATGCGATTCGTGAGGATCAAGATTTAACAAAATACATTTTATAAAAAAGGAGAATACACTTGTGCGTACAATATTAGCTGATTTACGAAAAATAAATGAGATTGTGCAATACGACAACGTGTGGAGAGACTCAGAAACTGCTGACTTACCATTTAATAAGTTAACGGAAATCTTAGGATCTTTGCTAAAGGTCGATTTATATATTGCTTCAATCGACGGGAGAATGTTAGGAATTCATGATGAGTTCCAAGTGAATAACGATCGTATGAAAGAGTATAAGGATAATCGTCAATTTCCGAACTTTTATATGAAAGAATTGACGACCTTAAAGTTCACAAAGGAAAATATTCCAGTAACAGATAACTTAACAATTTTCCCTGTTGAACTGCATGATAACTTCCAAGAAGCGATGACTACTGTAATTCCTATTTTTGCTTCAGGAAAACAGCTAGGGTTTGTTGTAATGGGAAAAGAAGGACAACCTTTCTCTACAGATGATTTAATCTTGGCGGAGCACGCAGCTACAGTAATCGGAACAGAAATGCTTCATTGGTATACTCGCAAGATTGAGCAGGAAAAACGTGAGCAACAAAATGTTCATCTCGCGCTCAGCTCATTGTCTTACAGTGAATTAGAAGCCATCAAAGTAATCGTGGGTCTATTCGATGGTATGGATTTGCGTTTCACTGCTCTTAAAATTGCTCAAGAATACCATATCACTCGTACAGTTATCGTGAACGCTATCCGTAAACTTGAATCAGCTGGTATTATTGAAAGCAGAAGCCTTGGTACTAAAGGAACGTACATTAAAATCAAAAACGAAAACATTAAATCTTCGTTATTATCAGAATTAAAACACGCGTAAATTGAGGCGATGATTATGGAAAACATCTTTATTGAAAATGAGTACTTAAAAGTTGGAATTAAGCTGTTTGGAGCAGAACTCACTTCAGTTATTTCAAAAGAAACAAATACAGAATATATGTATCAACCAGATGGTATCCATTGGAATAAGCAATCTCCAATACTTTTTCCAAATATTGGAGCCATTAGAGAGAATTCATTTGTATATGAAGGAAAGAGATACCCTGCTAGAAAGCATGGATTTGCACGGGATTATGCTTTCCGACTAGAAGAGCAAGGCGAGAGTTTCGCTACGTTCTTACTAACAAATGAAATGATAGAGGAAGAATATCCGTTTAACTTTGAACTGAGACTTCAATATACTTTAGAATCTAATGAATTAAAGATGACTTATAGCGTATTAACTACTAGTCCAGAGTTGTATTTTGCAATTGGTGGTCATCCTGCATTCGCAGTACCTCTTGAGAAAGGTCTTACTTTTGAAGATTATCATATTCAATTAGAGAGTGAAGCTCCTGTTTCGAAATTGGAGCTAGAAATCCCTTATCTATCATCTTTAGAGGGAGTTCCGTTTACCGAAGGAGATTTTGCATTGCATCATGATTTATTTACAAATGACGTATTGTTATTTAAATCAAAAGATCCTCATTTTAAAGGAAAATTGTATTCTCCTAAAGGAAAGAGAAGTGTAACGGTTCATTTAAATGGAATCGAAGCCGTTGGAGTTTGGACAATGCCAGATGACTCACCATTTATATGTTTTGAACCATGGGATGGTTATCCGGACTTAGCAAGTGAGACTACCTTAAATCTAGAAGAAAAGAAAAATATTCTCCGTATCACTAAAGATACACCGTATCAATCATGTGCGACATTTGTATTCGAATAAAAAGAAAAGACACTAAGATTTACTTAGTGTCTTTATTTTTCTTATCCCA
>CAUVJW010000141.1:0-2854 GCA_963552295.1 uncultured Streptococcus sp.
CCACGCTTTTATTTGTTGATAACACTTTTGCGCTGTTTCCTTATTAAAAAAGAATGTCATTCTTAAATCTCTTGGAGTATGCCCGTTTGGATATGCATTATCCCCTATTTTAAACAAGAAACGATGCAAACATGAACACTCTTCTCCAACTTCAATATTCTCAATCAAGTCCGTTAGAATCAACGTTTTACTCTTTTTATGGAAAAATACTGACTCTTCTATAACAGCACTTCCTTCAAACGGAAGATAATCAATTTCATCTAGCCAACTAATGTCGATCGTTTTATCTAAGATTGTATAACTTTGGATAGATGAAAAGTTGTCAAAAATTTTCTCCAATCCTTTTGTCGCCCAAAGTTTCGCATCCGGATAGGCTTGACTCCACTCTTCCATATATACGTAATGCAATTTATTTGGAGCAACTATATGCTTCACATGACCTAGCTCATCAATTTCACTTCGCAACTGCGGTGTTAAATGAATAGGAGAATGAATCCATAAGTCATTATTTCCCAATCGCACCACTGTCATTCGAGTGCTAAATGGTACTTGAGTAATTTTAAAATTCATCTCAACAATTTCACCATCAACAATCCAGATACCCTCATCGATAGTCTTTAATGTATATAATGGCTCATATAGTTTCACTGAACATTTCATATAAATCCACCAATTTTTATAGACTAATACACTTCATAATTCGTAATCAGCGGGGAGTTTTTCTTTAGGAGTTTTTGGAGACGTTTATGGTATTGCGCAGGGAAGACCATATTTTTGGCACGCAACGCTCTTTCACGCAACACTTTTGCCACGTGATCCGCGAAGCTAAGACAGTTTCTCGTCCAACCATTATAGGTCATGAACTTCGAACGATTGAATTTATAGAACACAGTGTCCATCTGTTGCGCCATAAAGTACACGTACATCTCTTCAAAGCGGTCAAAGGTCGGATTATAGTACACCGCCTCGCTCGTTGGTTGCCACTGTGTTGTCGGCTCTAAAATCTTATTCAAGTACGCATGAATCTTATCCATCTGTTCATCCGTTACAGCAATCGTATAAATATGCAACGCTTTTTGGTAGTGGTTTTTACAAAAGAGCATATACTCCTCGCGCGGCGCTTTAATCAGAACGCCTTCTGCAATCCAGCCCCCAAGCTTCAAGTCGCGCTCATCGTAGTTCCCATAAGAGTAAACGTAGCCATCGATACATAAATCCACGTGCCCCAGCGGACCATTTCCACGCTCAGCCACATGCACAAAAATCTCGAAACGACTCTTGGCAAGCGGCGGATACGGAATCGGATAAGGGACAAACGGGTCCGGCATATTTACTTTCGGAAATGAGCGTAGTACTTTTCGTACAACCTTCTCCATTAATTTCTTCTCTGCCATCACAAACTCCTCACACTGTCAATAGGCCTATTGTAGCATAAATTCACGGTGTGTTCAGTTACTTTTTATAAAAAGTCCTTTCTTAATAAAATTTCATATTTTATATTGAACAGGTATTTTTAATTCAGCAGCACAGGTAAAATATAATGAGCGAAAAAGTAGTAGGAATATTAAACGATAAAATTATAAACCTTTTAAATCTCGATCCTGATTTGGAAGGAAAAGAAATTTTTCTTTCTTCTAAGCGGAAAAAGCATATGAAAAAACATAAGAGAGAATTTTTGGATTTTGAAAAGAGTTTTAATGAAATACATCTGGTTATTAACGAGCCTAACTACGTTGGTTTACACCCAGATGGTCAATCAATTCAGTTCATTAAAGTGACAAACGAAAATGTTCTGTTAGCTGTTAAATTAGATAAATATCTAGACGTAAGAACAATGTACGTTATTACCGATAATAAACTGCAAAACTATTTGAATAGTGGACGAATTAAAAAGTTTTAAGTATAATATACTTACAAAGAACATTGAGGATAGAACAGGCAGCTATCGCACCCTTGTGGTCTGAAAGAGATGTGGAAAGGTCACTCCACCAATGTTCACTTTGATAAAGCGGTCTTCGGACTGCTTTTTTTATTTTACACAACAAAAAACCTCCCGTCAGAAACGGGAGGAAAAAAGGATAGAGTTTTATTTACTTGGGAGTAAATAATTCTTATTTGGGAATACAATTACTATAACCAAGTTTTATGAAGAAATTGTGACGTTTAATCCCAATTTTCTAGAAATTTAATACCCCAAAGATGCATGCATACCGGCAACGTAACCCGTTACAAAAGCTGCGGTGATATTGTACCCACCAGTGTACCCGTGGATGTCTAACAGCTCTCCGCAGAAATACAGTCCTTGGGTTAATTTCGACTCTAAAGTTTTCGGGTTCACTTCTTTCAAATGAACGCCTCCACCTGTCACAAATCCCTTCTCAATCGGCAATGAGCCATTGACGGTAAAGCGGAAATTCGTAAGGGCTTCTTTAATCTGTGCCCAGTTGGCGTCGCTTAGACGATTGACCGCCGTTTGGTCGCTAATCCCCACTTTTTCTAGTAAAAATTCTACATATCGTTCAGGAAGTAACCCTTTTAAGTGATTTTTAATGGATTTTAGAGGTGCATCCTCCACAAACGAACGAAACTGTGCATCGAGTTCGGCGTCGCTCATGTCAGGCAAAGCATTCAGACTCATCACGACGTCCTTCTTGCCTTCTTTCTCCTGCACTTGATGCACGAAGCTTGAACAACGTAAGACAGCAGGACCGCTCACCCCAAAATGCGTGAAAATCATATCCATCTGATGCGTCACAACAGGCTTCCCTTTGCCATTTAAGACACTAAGCGCCACATTACGAAGCGACAACGCACGAAGCTCGCCCTTCTTGATGAACTCCTCGCCACTCGTTAG
>CAUVJW010000142.1:0-2829 GCA_963552295.1 uncultured Streptococcus sp.
TTCGTATTCACCTTGAAGAACATTGGCGCATACACTTTAATAGGATAGTTGACCCCTTCATATTCAAAAGTTGTGTCGTTTGAAAAACTAGAATCTCTTTTAGAAAGTAAGGGCACAAGGTACTCATTCCACATTTTATCAAACAGCTCTTCTTGGTTTGTTGCCCCTGCAGCTTTGACAAGGACATCAATGTTTTCTTGATTCACAAATACCGCATCCACAATTTCTAATGCTTTTTGCACTTTTGTATCTGTAATCTCTTTTTTCTTTTCAGCTAAAGCTTCTTGCGCTTTTACCACGCCATCAAGCGTTGTTGTAAAGGATTTTCCGCTGTTCGTTTCCACATATGTTTTCTCATGTGAGACTGGGCCTACTTTTGCATTCCAGTCGAAACTTGTGGCTGGCCCTGTCACATCTGCTTTATGATAAGCCGCTGCTTGCGTCGTTTCCTTTGCTGCTTCTGATGTCGATTTAGACTGAGAACATCCTGCCACTACTAGTGATAGAAGGGCTACACTCCCTGCTAAAAATCGTTTCGTTTCTTTTTTCATAAAGGACTCCTCTCAACTCTTATAAAGAAAGTTTTCACGATAACTTGGAATCATTATACCATAATATTTTGACCTTCAAAACAATTTTTCGAACATTGTAATGATAGCAACGAAAAAAGCACCCTCACCATCGTGAGAGTGCTCGTTTCATTGATTATTGTAATTTTTCTAAGTCGGCTTGTAATGCTGCAACTTTTTCTTTTGCAGCTTCTTCGCTATCCGCTTTAGCACCAATGTAGAACTTGATTTTTGGTTCTGTACCACTTGGGCGAACCGCAATCCAAGAACCATCTTCTAAGATGTATTTCAATACGTTAGAAGTTGGAAGTCCGATTTCAGAAACAACACCGTTCGCATCTTTTTGCTCGTTTACTGCGAAGTCTTGTGCTAGAGCTACTTTCAAGCCTCCAAAGCTTGTTGGAACAGAAGCACGTAAACCGTCAAGTAATGCTTTAATTTTTTGTGGGCCTTCTAAACCAGCTACTGTTACAGAAATTGTTTTTTCTAAGAAGTAACCGTGTTTTGCGTATAATGCTTGAAGTCCGTCATATAAAGTCTTACCTTCGTTCTTGAAGTGAGCCGCTACTTCTGTAAGTAATAACACTGCTTGAACCGCGTCTTTGTCACGGACGAATGATTTAACTAGGTATCCGTAGCTTTCTTCGAAACCAAACATGAAAGTATGCTCTCCTGTTTCTTCGTCATGTTGGATTTGTTCTGCGATGAATTTGAATCCTGTTAATACGTTCATCATTTCAGCGCCATAGCTTTTAGCCACAGCTGTTGGAAGTTCGCTACTTACGATTGATTTCACGACAAGCGCGTTATTTGGAAGAGTTCCTGCTTGTTGGTGAGCATATAATAAGTAATCGACTAAGATAGCCGCAATTTGGTTCCCTGTAATCACTTGGTAGCTTCCATCTGGTAAGCGTACTGCAGCACCCATACGGTCCGCATCAGGGTCAGTCGCTAATAATACATCAGCGCCTACTTTTTTCCCTAATTCTACCGCATATTCAAACGCGCCTGCTTCTTCAGGGTTTGGAGATTTAACTGTTGAGAAGTCTCCATCTGGCACTGCTTGTTCTTCAACAACATGCACGCCTTTGAAGTTTGCTTGTTCTAATGCTTTTTCTACAAGCATTAAACCAGTTCCGTGTAATGGTGTATAAACCACTGATAATCCTTCTACATCGCTAAGAAGTTTTGGATTTACAGAGACTGTTTTAATTTCTTTCAAGTACGCATCATCGACGTCTTTTCCGATAATCGTTACAAGACCTGATGCTTCTAGTGCTTCATCATCTAGCACTTCAAGTTCAAGCAGATTAGCTACTTGGCGCACATATGCCGTTAATGCATCCGCATCTTTTGGAGGCATTTGCCCGCCGTCTTCACCGTATACTTTATATCCGTTGTAAGCTGCTGGGTTATGACTCGCTGTAATCATAATTCCGGCAAATGTATGCAAGTGACGTACCGCAAATGATAACTCTGGTGTTGGACGTAAGCTTTCAAATACATATGACTTAATCCCGTGAGTTGCTAGTGTACGTGCAGACTCCATTGCGAATTCTGGTGAAAAATGACGTGAATCATAAGCAATCGCTACCCCACGTTTTTTCGCTTCTTCCCCGTAACTTTCAATTAAGCGTGATAATCCTTCTGTTGCCTGACGCACTGTGTAAGTGTTCATGCGATTAATCCCAGGGCCAACAATTCCACGCATTCCCGCAGTACCAAATTCTAATGGTGTATAGAAGGCTTCCTCTTTTTGAACGTCATCCATTGATTGTAATTGCACCTTTAATCCTTCTTCTAGTGCATCAAAAGATTCCCATAATTTTGCTGTTTCTTTCCAACTCATTTGCATTCGTCTCCTTCTACTGAGTAATAATATTTTACGTTCTTTTATTATCCCCGATTTTCCGAATAGTTTCAACCTCTTTGTGAACTAAAAATCAAGATTTTGAACTTCGAAGCCGTATTCCTGAATATGTGTTTTCAGCATATGCAAGAATCGCCCTGCTTCTTTGGATAATTTGCGTTGATCGTGTTGCAAAATTCCGAGTTCCATTGTATCTTCTACGTCCAGCGGCACCGCAACAATCTTATCATCATTTAGCTTACTACTAATAATCCCCGAACTGATGGTGTATCCATTTAATCCGACCATTAAGTTAAAGATGGTCGCACGGTCACTCACCTTAATACTCTTCTTATGCTCCATCGTGCTGAGGATTTCCTCTGAGAAGTAGAATGAGTTTTCTTCCCCTTG
>CAUVJW010000143.1:0-2789 GCA_963552295.1 uncultured Streptococcus sp.
CAAATGCAAGAAGGCGCGGGTTATGGTACAATAATCCGGCAAGAAATAAGTGAACTTAGCGCACGAGTCGCACTCACTATTGGTGATGCAGCTCGTGCTTTTCGATTGAGTTAGAAAAAGTCGTTCACTTGATAGACGATTCAAAGATTGAAAAAGGAGATTAAGATGAGTTTCAAAATTGGAGATATTCAAATTGATAATAGCGTAGTTGTGGCCCCGATGGCTGGGATTTCGAACTCTGCTTTCCGTGTTACTGTAAAAGAATTCGGTGCTGGTTTAGTCGTGTGCGAAATGATCAGCGACAAAGGGATTCAATTTCGTAATGAAAAAACATTAAGCATGCTTCATATCGAGCCCAATGAGTATCCACTCAGCGTTCAAATCATGGGCGGAAATAAAGATACTTTAGTCGAAGCGGCCAAATACGTGGCTGAGAATACAGAAGCTGCCATTATCGATATCAATATGGGATGCCCTGTAAACAAAGTGATTAAGGCAGAAGCCGGAGCAAAATGGTTACTCGACCCAAATAAAGTATACGAAATGGTTGCGGCAGTAGTTGACGCAGTGGATAAACCTGTAACAGTGAAGATGCGTACAGGATGGGACCACGAGCATTTATATGCGGTTGAAAATGCCCTTGCTGCAGAACGTGCCGGTGCTAGCGCTGTTGCGATGCATGGGCGTACACGTGTGCAAATGTATGACGGGAAAGCCGACTGGGAAATCCTTGGTGAAGTGAAGAAGAACTTAACGCGTATTCCTTTAATCGGGAATGGGGACGTTCGCTCTCCAGAAGATGCCAAACGTATGATTGATATTGCAGGCGTGGATGGCGTTATGATTGGACGTGCAGCCTTAGCAAACCCATGGATGATTCGTCAAACAGTTCATTATTTAGAAACAGGCGAATTGCTTCCTGAAAATACCGTTCCAGAGAAAATTGAAATTGCGAAATTACACTTACAACGACTTGCCAACCTTAAAGGTGAAGCAGTCGCAACAAAAGAATTCCGTAAATTAGCAGGTTACTACTTAAAAGGAGTGCCACGTGCCTCTAAAACAAAAGTAGCCATTAACGAAGCTGAGAATTTACAAACCGTAGAAGCGTTATTAGACCAATTCGTGGTCGAACATTTAGAACGTGAAGAACGTCAAAAACAACGCTTGGCAGAAATTTAAGCAAAAAGCCTTGAAATACTTTCAATAAAGCCTCTTCTTTTGGTACAATAAGGAGAGTTATGAAGAACAAGCAGCGTTCAAAGGAGGAACAAACGTGTCTTTCGAAGTAGAAACACAAGAAACATTAAATGACCAATTACAAGTTCGTCGTGAAAAAATGAGTCAATTACGCGAAAAAGGAATCGATCCTTTCGGTACTGGCTTCAAACAAAAAAATACAACTGAAGAAATCCATAACCAATTTGAAGGAGCTACAAAGGAATCTCTTGCTGAACAAGAGCCTGTAACTGTTCAAATTGCTGGACGTATGATGACAAAACGTGGAAAAGGGAAAGCTGGTTTTGCCCACATCCAAGATGGCAAAGGCCAAATCCAAATTTACGTACGTAAAGATGCTGTTGGAGATGATGCGTACGAAGTCTTCACAAAAGCAGACTTAGGAGACATCGTTGGTGTTGTAGGGACTGTCATGGTTACAAACACTGGTGAGTTATCTGTTAAAGCAGAACAATTCGTTCATTTAACAAAAGCACTCCGTCCACTTCCTGATAAATATCACGGATTAACAAACGTAGAACAACAATACCGTCAACGTTACTTAGACTTAATCAGTAACCGCGAAAGCTTTGACCGTTTCGTTACACGTAGTAAAATAATCCGTGAAATCCGTCGTTACTTAGACGAACGTGATTACTTAGAAGTTGAAACTCCAGTACTACACACATTAGCGGGTGGGGCAAATGCTCGTCCATTTATCACACACCATAATGCGTTAGGCATGGAATTATACATGCGTATCGCTACTGAGTTACACTTAAAACGTTTAGTAGTAGGTGGGATGGAACGTGTATACGAAATCGGACGTGTTTTCCGTAACGAAGGTATCGATACAACTCACAACCCTGAATTTACTTCAATCGAAATCTATACAGCTTACACAGACTACAAAGATGTCATGGATTTAACAGAAGGAATCATCTCAGACGTTGCCAAGAGAGTATTAGGAACAACATTAGTTCCTTATGGCGAACATGAAGTAGAATTAAAAGCTCCATGGAAGAGAATTCATATGGTCGATGCGATTAAAGAAGTAACAGGTGTTGACTTCTGGCCACATATGACAGACGAAGAAGCTCGTGCCATTGCGAAAGAAAAAGGCGTGAAAGTCGAAGATTCAATGACATTCGGCCATGTCGTGAACGAATTCTTCGAAACATTCGTTGAAGAAACATTAATTCAACCAACATTCATCTACGGACATCCAGTGGAAGTATCTCCGTTAGCCCGCAAAAACGATGAAGACCCACGCTTCACAGATCGTTTCGAATGCTTCATCTGTACAAAAGAGTACGGAAATGGCTTCACAGAGTTAACAGACCCAATCGATCAACGTGAACGCTTCATGAAACAAGTTGAAGAAAAATCTGCTGGGAACGACGAAGCGCATCCACACGATGAAGACTTCATCCAAGCGTTGGAATATGGTTTATCTCCAACGGGTGGGGTAGGTATCGGAATTGACCGTTTAGTTATGTTACTAACAAACAGCCAATCAATCCGTAACGTCCTATTATTCCCAACGATGAAAAACTTAGACTAATATTGAA
>CAUVJW010000144.1:0-2713 GCA_963552295.1 uncultured Streptococcus sp.
CGAGAGAAGTTTGCAATCTCGCGTTGTACGTATTCTAAGTACGCTTCAACAGACATTGATTTAGTTTCTTTAGAGCCATAACGACGAACAGTTACAGTACCTTCTTCAACCTCTTTATCCCCAATTACTAATTGATAAGGGATTTTTTGAGTTTGAGATGCACGAATCTTGTAACCCATTTTTTCATTACGGTCATCAAGTTCTACACGCATTCCTAAGCGAGCCATTTTTTCTTTCAACTCACGTGCAGCATCATAATGATGTTCCACACTTACAGGAATGATTGTTGCTTGAACTGGAGCTAACCAAGTTGGGAATGCTCCTTTGTATTCTTCGATTAAATATGCTACGAAACGTTCTGCAGTCGATACAACCCCACGGTGGATAACCACTGGACGGTGAGTGTTATCTCCATCTTCACCAACGTATGTTAAGTCGAAACGTTCTGGTAATAAGAAGTCTAATTGGATTGTAGACATTGTTTCTTCTAATCCCATTGCAGTACGGAATTGAATATCTAATTTAGGACCATAGAATGCTGCTTCACCGATAGCTTCGAAGTATTCTAATCCCATTTCATCCATCGCTTCTTTTAACATTGATTCTGCTTTGTTCCACATTTCATCGTCATCGAAGTATTTATGTTTATCTTCAGGATCACGATAGCTTAAACGGAAACGATAATCTTTTACATTGAAGTCGCTATATACTTCACGGATTAGGTCTAAGATACGTTTGAATTCGTCTTTAATTTGGTCTGGACGAACGAATGTATGTCCATCGTTAAGAGTCATTTCACGTACACGTTGTAAACCAGATAACGCACCTGATTTTTCATAACGGTGCATCATTCCTAATTCAGCAATACGAATTGGTAATTCACGGTAGCTGTGGATGTGGTTTTTATAAACCATCATATGGTGAGGACAGTTCATTGGACGTAATACAAGCATTTCGCCATCGCCCATGTCCATTGGTGGGAACATATCTTCTTGATAGTGAGCCCAGTGACCTGAAGTTTTGTAAAGACCTACATCAGCCATAACTGGAGTGTACACGTGTTGATATCCAAGGCTGATTTCTTTATCTACGATGTAACGTTCGATTGTACGACGGATTGTAGCCCCTTTTGGTAACCAGAATGGTAATCCTGAACCTACTTCTTGGCTAATCATGAATAAATCTAATTCTTTTCCTAATTTACGGTGGTCACGTTCTTTTGCTTCTTCACGCATTTTCAAGAATTCTTTTAAGTCTGCTTTATCAAAGAATGCTGTTCCGTATACACGTTGCATCATCTTATTATCAGAGTTTCCTCTCCAGTAAGCCCCTGCAAGTGATAATAATTTGAAGACTTGGATACGTCCTGTTGAAGGAACGTGGATACCACGACATAAGTCTACGAAGTCTTCTTGTTGGTATACAGTAATTGTTTCATCTTCAGGTAAACCATTAATTAACTCTACTTTATAAGGGTCGTTTGCAAAGATTTCTAATGCTTCTTTACGGCTTACTTCGCGACGAACGATTGGATAGTTTTCTTTAACGATTTTCATCATTTCTGCTTCCACTTCTGGAAGAGCATCTTCTGTTAATTGATTTGGCATATCCGTATCGTAGTAGAAACCTGTTTCGATTGCTGGTCCTACTCCGAAGTGAATTCCTGGGTATAAACGAGTTAACGCATGTGCTAATAAGTGCGCTGTTGAGTGACGTAAGATTCCTAATGCATCTTCGTGATCTGGTGTAACGATTTCGATAGAAGCATCTTCTTCGATAGCGCGATCGAAGTCTACTAATTCTCCGTTCACTTTACCTGCTAATGCTTTCTTCGCTAAACTTTTGCTAATGCTTTCTGCAACTTCTTTTACTGTAATTCCTTTTGGAAACTCCTTAACGGCACCATCTGGAAAAGTAATTTTAATCATTGACATTTTCTTCCTTCTTTCTTTTTGAAATTTCTGAAATAAACAAAAAATCCCATAGTTTGCTACTGCAAACTATGGGACGTCATATTCTACGTGGTTCCACCCAAATTTGTTCATCAAAAAAGATGAACCTCAACGGAATAACGCTCCGATGCGCCTTGCTCTACTGAATTCAAGCAAAGATTCAAAAGTGGTAAAACTATTCCGGATGAAGTGTTGCACCAACCCACTTCTCGCTGAAATGTAACCAAGAGATAGTTTCTTGTCTTTTTCATCATTTTCAAAATATTTAGTTCATTAGTATTTAACCACTAATCTTTCATATTTTCAAGCATTTTCATCTATGATGGATTTCTGTGATTTTGTCCATCGACAAAATACTCTTTTGCTAAGAAACGAATCCGTTCGATTAGACGTTTTGCTTTAAGAAGTTCTTGGTCTCCTTTGTTTGAATGCGCAAAATGCGCTTCTAACTGATCAATCGTGAAGTTCGATGTGAAGAACGTTGGTAATTCTTGCAACATACGGTGTTGTAAAATCACCATCAACACTTCATCTCTGAACCATGCGCTATTCATTTCCGCACCGATATCATCCAATACTAAGATTGGTGTGTTTTTAATCGATACTAATTTCGCTTCAACGGTATTTGTCGCAATGGCTTGCTTAATTTCTGCACTGTACGTTGGAACATTGACAAGCGTCGTTTCAATGCCGTTCTCAGAAAGCTCATTTGCTAAAGCGCCCATCATATATGTTTTACCAACCCCAAAAGGTCCTGCTAA
>CAUVJW010000145.1:0-2703 GCA_963552295.1 uncultured Streptococcus sp.
TTTTCTTTGGTAAGATCTTTATGGGCGATGTCTGGTATTAAATCCACCTCGTATGAACGAGCGAGTTCCACAAGACGTGTCATATCCGAGATTTCTAGCGGATGTTCTGGTAACTGAAAAGAAGTGAAAGCCACGGTTTGACGCGCGGCTTTCATTTCTTCTAATACTTGTGTCACAACTTGTTCACCAAGATTGATATAGATGGAGCGCCCAAAAGAAATGTTTGCTCTATTTGTTTCCATATACTTCGTTAATACGATCCTCATCTACACCGAATAACCATGTGATAACGAAGCCTCCGATGTAAGCTCCAACCATTGCAGTTAGGAATAACGCTTGTGTTCCAGGAACCATAATTAATGCCCCGAATAATCCTGAAACCCCTTGAGATACAGTACCTAAGTGGAATAGAACAGCTAACATTCCTCCAAAGCCTGATCCTAAGCAGGCTGTTAAGAATGGTCTACCTAAAGGAAGTGTTACAGCGTACATCATTGGTTCCCCGATACCTAAGATACCAACTGGTAATGAGTCTCTTGTTAATTGTTTTAATTTTTTGTTCTTAGTCTTCAAGTATAATGCTAAACCTGCACCCACTTGTCCACCACCGGCCATCATTAAGATTGGTAATAGGTAGTTGATCCCTTGAGTTGGTCCTTCTGGATTGTTTAATAGGACGTGGATTGGAGTTAACGCTTGGTGTAAACCAACAGATACTATTGGTAAGAATCCAGCCGCTAAGATATATCCTCCGAAGATTCCTAATTGTTCATATACGAAGTTTAATACTGTGTAAATACCTTGAGTTAACGCTGCACCAGCAGGTTGGATGATTAATACTGATAAGAATGCACCAATGATTAATGTTAATAACGGTGTTAAGAATGTCTTCAACATTGATGGGATTACTTTATCAATAGCGCGTTCTAAGTAAGCCACGACAATCCCCATCATTAATGCAGCTAGTAAACCACCAGCACCTGGGTTGAAAGGTTTATCCGTAAATGGCATCAACACTTGACCAGCATCCGTTTTTAAAAGAAGTGGCATGGTAGTAACACCAAGAGACATACTTCCTGCGATCGCCCCAAGAATAGGAGTTCCTTTGAACTCACGAGCAGCATTGTAACCTACATATAAAGGCAAGAAGGTGAATAGGCCCCAACCCATTGTACGGATTGCTTGGTACCACCATTCAAAGTTATACGCATTTTGTGTAGATACGTTAATAACGTTTGAAATACCGTTAATTAAACCAGCAGCGATAATCCCTGGTAATAATGGTACGAAAATGTTAGCGATATGTTCCAAGAAGCGTTGAACTGGTCCATTATGTTTTGCTTTATTTTCTTTTTTGTTTTCTTTTGCTAAATCAGCTGCGTCTACTTCGTCTACGCTACCTAATTCGATTCCTGTTAATTCAGAAAATTCGCGACCAACTTCAGTCACTTTACCAGGTCCTAAAACGATTTGAACCCCTTGTTCACGTTCTACAACCCCTAATACTGAATCTACATCTTTTAATCCAGCCACATCCACTTTAGATGTATCTGCTACTGTCAGACGTAAGCGAGTCATACATGTAGCGTTGCTGACTACATTTTCCTTCTGTCCGACTTTATTTAAAATTTCACTTGCTACTTTCTTTGCATCCATTTTATTAAGCCTCCTTATTTTTCATTGCCTTTACGATATTCATTTGATTTTCCTGAAGCAGTCTTTCTGCTTCTTGTGCCGAAATATGATGTATTTGAGAGATAATAGCGACTTTTAAATCAAAATCATTTTCCTCAAGAACACGTCTTGCGTCTTCTGGAGAAAGATCGGTAATCTTCGCAAGAATATTGCTTGCTCGTTGTTTCAACTTTTGATTCGTTGGTTGAACATCGACCATATATCCTTTGAAGATTTTTCCTACTTGAATCATCGCAGTCGTCGTAATCATATTGAGAATGATTTTTTGAGCCGTACCTGCTTTCATTCGAGTAGAGCCTGTAACCACTTCTGGGCCAGTAATCGCTTCGATACCAACTGAAGCGACTTGAGAGATTAAAGCGTTCGGAGAATTGGAAATCGCACCTGTGAAACATCCAACCTCATTGGCATAGGCAAGTCCTGCTGCTACATAAGGAGTACGTCCACTCGCGCTAATTCCGATGACTATATCCTCTTTGACTAAATCCAAGTCTCTTAACTGTATCTCGGCTAAGGTTTCGTCATCTTCGGCACCTTCAATAGCATTTCGAAGAGCGTAATCTCCGCCCGCAATGATTCCCACTACCATCTCCGGCGATACACCGAATGTTGGAGGGCATTCGCTAGCGTCCAGAACACCAAGTCGACCAGAAGTCCCCGCGCCCAGATAAATCAATCGGCCTCCTTTCTCGAATGCTTGTACAACACCTGCTGTCGCTTTTTCAATTTCTGGAATGCACTGTTCAATCGCATCGGTGATTTTTCTATTTTCGTCATTCATATAACGTAGAATCTCACCAATCGACTGCGTTTCAATATTCTTACTTCTGTCATTGACTTGTTCCGTCATCAATTTTGAAATGTCATCCATTTTCTCCACCTCCTCTTAAAAATTCCACTAAAATTCATAATGAAATCGTTTTTCTTAAACATATTATACACCGTTGTAAATTTTATTTCAATACTGTATAATGAAATCGGAAACAATATTTCTCGAAAAAGGTAGGG
>CAUVJW010000146.1:0-2687 GCA_963552295.1 uncultured Streptococcus sp.
CCTTTGGTGAAAAAGAGTGGGGCGATTCTAAGGCGTTACCGCAACTCTTTATTGGAGGCTTAGGACTCTTTGGATTATGTACGTTCTTTGCTAAAAAAGAGATTACACTTCGTAAGAAATTAGCAGCGACAGTAGTGTTGCTTGTCTTACTGCTCTCGTTTTCGATTCAAGGCTTCGACCAAATTTGGCATATGGGACAACGCCCAGTCGGTTTCTACTTCAGAAATTCTTGGGTAGCCAATAGCTTTATGCTAGTGCTAGCATCCGAAAGTCTAATGCAGTGGAAAGATGAATTCCGCTTAAATGAGTTCTTAGTGGCCATCTTTGGCTTTGGTACGATTCTAGTGTTGTCTACTCTAAGAAGTCTGCAATATGTTGAGACCTCGCAGAAAATACTCGCGTTTATTATTTGGACGATTATTTTATTAGCCTTCTTCTTTAGAAGAGCTGAGAGAGTTCGTAGGCTTCAATTAACGGCTGGCGTCGTGATTGTTGAGTTAATGGTAAGTTCGTTTGTCGGTTTTAGAAGAGCACCTTATTTTATCGGTAATGCAGGACTAAAGGAACAAATGGAATTTGCGATGGCGTTTGACGAAGAAGGGTACAGCAGTAAAAATACATTTACCCGAATGGAAATGCATAAAGGATTATCGCACGCGAACTTCCCGATAGCATTTGGCTATAATGGAGCTTCGCATTTTACATCGAGTCTTGAGCATTCGTTAATTGAGGAGATGAGTCACCTAGGACTTCCAACGTCTCAATCCGTGGTGAACTATACAAATCGTAATGTGATTTTAGATTCGCTCTTTGGAGTATCTCGCTTTATGATGGAAGGCGATGAAAAACGCGTCTTTGCAGATGTTCGCGGAATGTATGCCAAAGAAGGGGCAATGAAGAACTTCGCAATCTATCGGAACCCCTATGCGTTTTCTCTTGGTTATTTAACGAATGAAAATACGGCAACGAATATTGCCTTTGAAAAAAATCAACCAGTAGCGAATGTGAACCAACTTTTACAAGTGATTGGCCTATCTGGAACAAACGCATTGAGTGAAGTGAGCGTCCAAGAACCTGCGACGACGAATTTAACGAAGGGGCAGGAGAAATACACGCTAACAAACGAAGGTGAATCCGCAAAAATTGAATGGAAGTTCAATCTACAGCCAAACAAACTGTATTTTGTTGAAATTCCAGAACGCCAAGCAGGTTCCGTGATTAAATCAAAAGTGATGCTAAATGGTATCGGTTATCCGTACGAGAATCGATTCCATGAAAATCAATTATGGATGATTGGAAATGGAAACTTAGATCAGACGATTACCTTTGCGATTGAGGACGCGAAAGCCAAAGAATGGGATCTTCGTGGCTTCAAGTTCTATACGATTGATATTACAACACTCGCAAATGCATTGACGCAGTATAAGAAAGCAAATGATATTACAATTGAGTCGTATACAAATGCGATGGTGAAGGCACATGTCACAGTGACAAATAGCGAACAGTCCTTTGCGACTTTTACGATTCCTTACCATTCGGGTTGGAGCGTCACAGTAGATGGCAAGAAACAAGAAGTGAAAAAAGCGCTTGGATTCTTTATGGGCGTTTCGCTAACAGAAGGAGAACACGAGATTGTTTGGCGTTATACGCCGCCAGGATTACATCTTGGAATGTTTATTTCCATTTCGTCACTGCTCTTACTGATTTTTCTATGGAAAAAGCATAAAAATGAATAGATGATCATTAAAATAGTCTCTGAAATCGTGATGATTTTAGAGATTATTTTTTTCGTGTTTTTACAGGCCGTACTTTTGTAATTGAGGGTATTTAGTGGGTATAATGACCTATTGATTAGAGAAAGGAAAGTGATGAAGTGATGGATGCGACAAGTATGGCTCAAGCCGTTCGCTTGAAAAAAGTGAGTCCTGTAGAATTAGTGGCAGATACAATTCAACGTGCGCACACGCTTAATCCTTCTCTTAATGCGATTGTTTATGAGCAATATGAAGAAGCACTCGAAAAGGCAAAACACTTTAAGCTGACGAATCAACCTTTTGCGGGAGTACCTATTTTTTTAAAAGACTTAGGGCAGGAGCAAAAAGGGAGCGTCTGTACATATGGCTCACGCTTATTCAAGGATGTAAAATCTACTCAGACTGATAACTTTGTCAAACGTTTAGAAGAACTCGGCTTTATCATTATGGGACGTACAAATACTCCGGAATTTGGATTCAAGACAGTAAGTGATGCCACTCTCCATGGGCCTGTTCGAAATGCGGTGAATCCTGAGCGGAATGCTGGAGGCTCAAGTGGTGGAGCGGCAGCTGTTGTAGCAAGCGGAATTACACCAATTGCAGCAGCTAGCGATGGTGGAGGATCGATTCGAATTCCAGCCAGTCATAATGGCTTGATTGGCCTGAAACCTTCTAGAGGTCGTATGATTGTTGGCCCTGGTTCCTATCGCGGATGGAATGGCGCAACCGTTCATTTTGCGTTAACGAAAACCGTTCAAGATACAAGAAATCTATTATTCCACCTGCAAGAGTGCCAAATGGAAAGTCCATTTCCATTACCGAAACTGAGTTACGAACAGCTTTATAAAACAGAAAAGATAAAACCGTTACGAGTGGCGGTGTTGTTACAGTCACCAGTGGGAGAAGAGGTCTCTAAGGATTCGGTGGATGCCG
>CAUVJW010000147.1:0-2683 GCA_963552295.1 uncultured Streptococcus sp.
TGCTATACTAATCTTACAGTGAAATGGAGGAGAAAGTATGAATCAAACTGTAAACTTCTTGAAAGAACTTGTAGCAATTCCGTCACCAACTGGCTACACCAGAGATGTGCAGGATTATTTAATCGATGTCTTAACAGATATGGGGTATGAGCCAACGCGTACAGCAAAAGGATTAGTGGTTGTAACAGTACCTGGAGCAATGGATGAGAAACAGCGTGTGGTAACGGCGCATATTGATACACTTGGTGCGATTGTTCGCGCAGTAAAACCAGATGGACGCTTAAAGCTCGACCGTATTGGTGGATTTGCTTGGAATATGATAGAAGGAGAAAACTGTACGGTTCATGTTGCTAGCAATGGAACGACTGTTTCTGGAACGATTCTTTTACATCAAACAAGCGTACACGTATACCGTGAAGCAGGAAAGGTGGAGCGTAGTCAAGATAATATGGAAGTTCGTCTAGATGCGAAAGTGACAAACGAAGCCGAAACGCGTGCATTAGGTATTGAGGTAGGGGACTTTGTATCTTTTGATCCACGTTTTATCATCACACCAACAGGATTCATTAAGAGCCGTTTCTTAGATGATAAAGTGAGTGCCGCAATTTTATTAACCTTATTAAAGAAATACAAATCAGAAGAAATCACGTTACCAGTGACAACTCATTTCATGTTTAGTTGTATTGAAGAAACTGGAACAGGAGCTAACAGTAGCATCCCAGAAAAAGCAGTCGAATTCTTAGCCGTGGATATGGGTGCGATGGGGGATGACCAACAAACAGACGAATACACCGTTTCTGTCTGTGTGAAAGATGGTTCTGGGCCTTATAACTTTGATTTCCGTCAACATCTTGTATCTCTATGTAAGGAGAAGAATATTCCATTTAAATTAGATATTTATCCTTATTATGGAAGTGACGCCTCAGCAGCAATGCGTGCCGGAGCAGAAGTGAAACACGCCTTACTCGGTGCTGGAATTGAATCAAGCCACTCTTATGAAAGAACGCATCTTGATTCGGTTGAAGCAACGCAACAGTTAGTCGATGCCTACCTTTTAAGTTCATTAGTAGAAGCTTAATATGGAGCCTTTCCAACAGTGTTTGGGAAGGCTTTTTTTTGTTTTTGAAAGTTTTTTGAATTATTTTGTTGACACGGTCTCTTCAGGGGAGTATACTCTAAAACGTAAACTTTACGATTTGGAAAGCGAGAGAAACATGAACAAGAAAGAAAAGGTTATTTTAGGAGGGGCAGTTGCGCTAGGTTTGCTATTTGCATCAGGTGCCGTATTATCTCAGCAACAAGCCCAAACAACGGAGACAACAACTGAGGAGACAACGATTGATGCTGAGCGTATGGCGAAATACGAACAGGCTGCCAAAGAAATTAAAGATAATAAACCAAAGACAATTGTTGGAGAAGTCTTTGAGAATGGATATTTGAAAAAACACGGAGATCATTATCATTTTGTATATGGTGCGCCACCAGCAGATGCGATTTATGAACAGAAAAAACCAGGTGCGACAACAAGTACAGTAGAAGACAATTACGTCTTCAATCCAAATGATATCGTGAGTGAAAATGAATTAGGATTTGTCGTTCGACACGGCGACCACTTTCACTTTATCTACCGTTCACAATTAGCAAACGCACAGACAGTGACTAGAGAAGTAGAAGACAATTACGTCTTCAATCCAAATGATATCGTCAGTGAAAATGAATTAGGATTTGTTGTTCGACACGGCGACCACTTCCATTTTATTTACCGTTCGCAATTAGCAAACGCACAAACGGTGACAAGAGAAGATGAAAATGGCAAGAAGAGAACGTGTAAATTATTACGTATCCCACACGGAGACCATTTCCACGATGTATTAGACTGTGGAGACGGCAGTGCTTCATTTGACTTTGACGATGAACCAATTTCAAGACCATCGACTGGTGGAAGCAACACAGGAGTCGCTAGTACAATCGGTGCTGTGACACCATCCAGACCAAATACCGCAAGTACACAACCTGTAACACCGTCTGCAACAGATATTGCAACACCGCAAGCGGAAGAGTGGACATTACAATCGCCAGAGATTCAAAAGTATTTAGACTATATCGTGTATGCTTACGGCGTGGAACGAGATACGATTAAGTTCGAGTCTGTGACAAACGATCAAGGTGAGTATGTCGGAAAAGTTTTCGCGTTTCAAAATATGGAACAAGGGCAAGATAAAAACCATATCCATCCTTGGGTGATTCCATTGAAACGTTTCGAAGTGCCAAATTCTGACCCATCGATTCCTGCAGAAGTGCGACTATCCCAAGAGATTGATTTAATTGCAAGACGTATGGGGATTTCTCGTACAGCGATTCGTATTGTGAATGGACGCTTCGATATTCCGCATGGAGACCATAGTCACTCAATGAATATCGTTAATAAAGACGGTATCGAAGCCTATGAGAAAAATAAACTTCCAGTCATCGTTCCGCCATTTGTGGCAGGAGATGTGAATTTGGAGACTGTTTTTGTCAAAATTGACGAAGTGAAAGCTCATGCCAGCGAAAAATACAAAGACGATCCTGTAACATTGAACCGTATTTTAGTAGCTTTGAACGAATACAAAGAACAAGTGCAACTAAAAGGGAACTCAACAGAAGGATTCGTCAAAGGATTGGAACGCTTCGAGGCGCAAAC
>CAUVJW010000148.1:0-2660 GCA_963552295.1 uncultured Streptococcus sp.
TAGGCATCCGTACTCAAGTTCTCTAGTAAAAACTCGCGCACATCTCTAAACGAAATCACACCTTTACCAATCGCATCTTCCATATCGGCTACAAGATATGCAATATCATCTGCGGCTTCTAAAATAAAGGTTAACGGATGGCGATTTGTCCCTGCTCCTGTAATCTCTGTTACTTTTTTGAACGTTTCTTCTTCAGCAAAGAAATAACCAACTTTCTTCGAAGTGATTTGTGCTGTTTTCTTTTGAGAAGAGGGATACGTATATTTTAGAATCGTATTAAGCGTTGCGGCAGTTAAATCTAGTCCATCAAATTCGCCTTTGAAGTCGTGTAACTTCGATACAATACGAAGTGATTGTGCATTCCCTTCAAAGCGATAGAAATCATAGACATAAGGACTTGCTAGAAATTCTTCTGCCACATCACTTTTCTCTTTCAAGAGACTTGGCAGATTTTTCTTAAACCATTGTCGAATGATGTCTTCCCCAAAATGGCCATAAGGAGGGTTCCCAAGGTCATGCACGAGACTGGCACATTCAACAATTTTCAATACATCCTCTTGACGGTCAATCATCTCTTGTTTGCTGCTGTCAGGTTTCTTTTCTAATTCCTCTTGCAATAAAATAACAATTTCCTTCGCTAGTGATCGTGCCACCATCGCTACTTCTAACGAATGCGTTAAACGTGTATGAATAAAATCTAGTCGTTCCAGAGGAAATACTTGTGTCTTGTCCTGCAATCTTCTAAATGAAGGACTTGTTACAATTCTTTTGTAATCATCATCAAATTCATTACGATGTGTTGCTTTTTTACCAGAAAGACGTTTTGTTGAAAGTAATTTAGACCATTCCATAAATCCTACCCCTTCCGTATTTCAAACTATTATACCAGAAGTTCGTCCGTCTTTGGAATCTTGCGCATTTGACGGATATAAACAGCAATACAAATGATAAAGCAGATAAAGTCGGAAATTGGACCTGCGAAAATCAATCCGTCTACTCCATAACTGGTTGCAAGAAGAATCATCACTGGCAACAAAACAAACATTTGTCGTGTTAAAGAAAGAATCGCTCCTAATTTTGCTTTCCCGATTGCTGGGAAGAAGGTTGTCACAATTATGGTAGTCCCATTAATAAACGTAAAGAATAAGAATGCTCTTGCATATCTCACTCCAAATTCATAATAAAGAGCATCCCCACTTCCAAACATTTGAATGAGTTGAAGCGGAAAGCCTTCAAATAGAATCCATAAAACCGTCGATAAGATGAGGGTTACTTTCAGTAGTAAATTCATCGTTTCATGCACACGTGAATATTTCTTCGCGCCATAGTTAAACCCTAAAATCGGTTGTGCTCCTTGATTCAACCCAATTACAACTGCAATGAATATAACGAAGATTTTACTCACGACACCCCCTACCGCAATCGGGATATCACTACCGTAAACCGATTGTGCTCCGTATGTACGAAGCAAGTTGTTCGATGTAATTTGCACGATAGTCGCAGAAATTTGGAAAATGAACGATGTTAACCCAAGAGATGCAATCACTTTTACATCTTCAAACGACAACTTAAAATCGCTACGCTCAAAGCGAACGGATCTAAATCTTGGTATATACGCGAGTAATACGATTGCTGAAACAATTTGACTAATCACCGTTGCCCACGCAGCTCCTGCAATCCCCATATTAAACCCAAAGATAAATAATGGATCTAGGATTGTGTTGAGTAGAGCTCCCACAATAATGGCCATCATCGAGTAAGTGGCCCTACCATCTGCACGAACTAATGGATTAAAACCAATCGAAATCATGAAGAACGGAATCCCAAAAGCTGTAATTCCTGCATACTCACTGGCGTACCCTAAAATCTGATCAGTAGCACCAAATAAGTTCAATAATGGTTGTAAGAACAATAGAACCCCACTCATAATCATTAACCCAGCTGTCACCAACAATACCACTGCAGTCCCAGCAACTTCACGAGCATACTTGTCCTCTTTTCGGCCCAGCGCCAAGTTAAAGTTTGACGCGGCACCAATTCCTACCATTAAACCAATCGCCATACAGATGGTTGTAATTGGAAAAGCAATATTTGTGGCTGCATTTCCAAGATACCCTACCCCTTGTCCAATAAAAATTTGGTCAACGATATTATAGAGTGCGTTCACCACATTCGCAATAATAGCAGGAATCGCCATCTTTCTAAGAAGAGTTCCAATCTTTTCTATGCCTAATGGATTTTGTTTTTCTTCAACTATCATTTAAACGCTCCTTCTCAATAAATTATATATACGCATAAAAAAAGTCCCTCCACAAGCGGAGAGATCTACCAATACATTTATCTTAACTTTGCAATCTGATTTTGTCAAACATCCACTCCCACTATTTCAGCACTCACCTCACCATGGACAGCACCAGCGGACGCTCCAATTTTAGCGATAACTAATTTCTCGCAAGACTTGTCTTTTTCTAACCGCATTTTGATTTATGGCGGTTTAAGAAGCATCGCTCACCTTTTTAAAATATACGAATAGATTTTTAATGCTTCGTTCTGGAGAATCATGCGGATTCTATAAAAGCAGTAATGGGGAATCATATCAAAACGAATTAACGGGAGTTAGGAATTCATTCCTTACTCCCGTTTTTGAGGCTTTGAAGGTG
>CAUVJW010000149.1:0-2646 GCA_963552295.1 uncultured Streptococcus sp.
TTAGCAGTTGTGGCGCTTGGCATTCCAGTTCCAACGTTTGCACAAAATTCCATTAATATAGTAGGAAGTTTAGTGACACCATTGTCGCTCATGTATATTGGAATCAATCTCCAGCAAAGTGGTCTTGGAACGTTGCGCATCGACCGTGACACCGTACTTGCGCTAGCAGGGCGCTTTATTATTTTCCCAATGTTAATGGTATTAGTGTTACTTGTTGGAGGAGCGGATAACACCTTATTAAAAGAAACCTTTATCATTCAATCGACCATTCCAACCCTCGTGATTATGCCAATTTTAGCGGCAGAAGCTAAAGGAGATGTAGATTTTGCGACGAATGTGGTAACCATGACAACCATTGCTTACTTAGCGGTATTGCCTTTGTGGTCTTTATTCTTATTTTTCATTTAGCGAAATTATCATATATGATAATTTTTTATGCATACAAAAAGCGAAGAACCCTTACAGGTTCTTCGCTTTATTTCATTTTATCTTATAAAAATTCATGCGTATCAAAGAAGTTTCCTAGTTCTGCTTTGATTGTTTGTGCTTCAGTATCAATCTCTGTAATCTTGATGATTGAAGAGTAGTCTGTTACGTTGTGGTTTGAAACCCCTGATTCACAGAATACAACCGCACCTGCTGTTGTTGAATCAAACTCTTGAATAAGGCTACGCATACCGTTGATTGTACCGCCGGCTTTCAAGAAGTCGTCGACGATTAATACATTTGATCCGCTAGCTAATGTACGTTTTGATAATTCCATTTTCTCAACGCGAGAAGAAGAACCTGAAACGTAGTTAATACTTACTGTAGAACCTTCCGTAATTTTTGAATCACGGCGCACGATGACGAATGGCACGTTTAAGTAGTTCGCAACCGTTTGTGCGATTGGTACCCCTTTTGTTGCAACCGTCATAACGGCATCGATTTTCTTATCTTCGTAAGCAGATGCAATCATTTTCCCTAAATCATGTAATACATCTGGTTTTGCAAGTAAATCAGAAAGGTAAATATATCCCCCTGGCAATAGACGGCTTGCATCGTTCATTTGCTCTTTTAGTTTTTCCGCAGCAGCCAATGCTTGTTCGCGTTTGATTTTCGGAACAAAAATTACGCCCCCTGCAGCACCCGGTACTGTGCGAATAATCCCTACACCTTGCTTTTCAAAAGTCTTCTTGATAATAGCAATATCCTCACTGATAGAAGATTTTGCGGACTGATACAATGCTGTAAATGTTGTTAATGAGATTAACGTATGTGGGTTATCTAATAGACGTTGTGTCATATCGATTAAACGTTCACTTCTTTTTAATTTCATCGTTTCGTCCTCCTTTTTTTCTTTAAGACACTATTATAGTATACACAAAAGTACGGAAATTACAATTTTTTAAACCTGTAATATTCGGGAAATGAGTAAATAAAACCTTGAAAATCAAAAGAATGTTCCTGAATTCATTTGGAAAAACTAAAAATTAGTCTTCTTTCAGGAAATCTACGTTACTATTCCTGAAAATAATAAAGAAAAACGAGCCTAATTAGACTCGTTTTGTTAAATAAGTTTCAGTTCGATGCCAACAACGCCATATTGTGCTTGTTTTTCTTTTGAATAGTAGGTCAACATGTCGTCAGGATGTGCATTGGCCACGTCTTCTGGGGTATAACCGCATTTTAATAGCGGAAGGCTCTCGTACAGTTCTGCAAAGTTTTTAAAAACATGCAACTGAACCACTTCGCAGAGTGTTGTTTGCGAAGCGTCCTCGGTGTTGGTAAATCGAATCTGATCACCAATTTGAATCGATTGACGCTTTTCATCATAGAGACGAAGTTCAATCGTTTTTTGACCGGAGGCAATAGAAGCATACGGTTTTGGAAAGAGAGTCATCTCATGACGCATGACTAGTTCTCCTTGTTTAAAACGAATTTTTCAACGGCAACAGCAACGCCATCCTCGTCATTCGTTGTTGTCACGAAGTTAGCAATTTCTTTAATCGAATCAATCGCATTTCCCATCGCAACGCCTAGACCAGCGTATTCAATCATGTCACGATCGTTTTCGTGGTCACCAAGGCACATTACTTCATCGCGTGTAAGGCCAAGTTTATCGGCTAGATGATGCACGGCTTTTCCTTTGCTCGCTTCAGGGTGAATCACTTCGAGGTAGAAGCCCGCACTACGGAAAATGTTGTAGCGGCTCTTGAAGTCGTCAGAAAGATTTGGAATTAATTCTTCTAACACTTCAGGTTCATCGACAAACATAATCTTGACGAATTCTTTATCGGTTGGAATATCCTTGTATAATTGGTGCACGATTGGCATTCCAACAAGTTCACTTTCATGAATCGAGTATTTACCAACTGTTGCAGTTGGAACGTAAATCGCTTCTTCGTCGATAGCGTGGTAGTGAACATCGTATTTTGTAGCGTAGTCGTTCACGCGCTCTAAGTCATCATGTGTCATTGAGAAACGCACGAGTGCTTTTTTCGCACCTGTTTGTTGCACCAGAGTTCCGTTGTACGTCACGACATAATCATGGTCGTTCACGAGGTCGAGTTCTTTCAGTAGTCCTTCAACACCAGGATATGGGCGTCCTGTACAAAGAACCACATAGACTCCTTGTGCGCTTGCGGCGTTTAAAGCAGCCTTTAC
>CAUVJW010000150.1:0-2618 GCA_963552295.1 uncultured Streptococcus sp.
ACTCCCATTAAATCTTTTTAACAAACTCAGATTTAAGTTTCATTGCGCCGAAACCATCTATCTTACAATCGATATTATGATCGCCTTCCACGATGCGAATATTCTTCACACGTGTTCCTTGCTTAATATCTTTCGGAGCGCCTTTCACTTTTAAATCTTTGATGACTGTTACAGTATCGCCATCTTGTAATTTATTTCCGTTCGCATCGATGGCTACTGGGCCTTCTTCAACTTCTGAACCTGGTTCCCATTCATACGCACATTCTGGGCATACTAGTAATACGCCATCTTCATATGTGTATTCCGAACCACATTTAGGGCAATTTGGTAATGACATTTGCTTTCCTTCTTTCTTTTAAAAATTCGTCTTAACGACGTTTACGAATCATATCTAAAGGTTTCACTGGCTCAGATACTTTCATCTTGCAGATCATCATCGCATGAGGAGCTGCTTCGATTTCTTCGCCATTTTCATCCCACAATTGTGTTAATGCTTCTTCGTGGTGACGCATTCCTGGTCCGTAGAATTCGATATGGTCTCCAACTTTGAAGTTATTACGTTGTTGTACTGTTGCCATTTGAGTTTCTGGATCATACTCAAGTACTTGTCCAACGAAAGCATATTGAGGAATTTGACGGCGTGGGCCAAATAATTGTTCTTCTTCAGTTGGAATTTGGTAGTAGAAACCAGTTGCTAACTCACGTTGCGCTGCTTTCCATAACTCGTCAATCCATTCTTGTTTACATACATAGTTATCTGGATCTTCGCAGTAAGAATCTACTGCTGCACGGTAAACGTTCGATACTGTTGAAACGTAGTGGATTGATTTCATACGACCTTCAATCTTCAAGCTATCTACACCAGCTTCGATTAAGTCTGGTAAGTTTTGAATCATTGCTAAGTCAACGGCACTCATCGAGAATTTCTCTTCGATTCCTTCTTCGCCAGCACCGACCATATTCTTTTCGCCGGCAAATGGCATATCGAATAGACCGTATTTCCAACGACAAGACTGCGCACATCCACCACGGTTGGCATCACGATGCACCATGTGGTTTGATAATACGCAACGGCCTGAATAAGAAATACACATTGCACCGTGGATAAACGCTTCGATTTCTACATCCACTTTTTCTTGCATTTCTTTGATTTCGTCCATTGACACCTCACGCGCTAACACGACACGCTCTAAGCCTTCGTCTTTCCAGAAGTTTAGCGTTTCGTAGTTGGCTGCTGAAGATTGTGTTGATAAATGGATTGGTAATCCTGGCGCTTCTGAGGCACAAATATCCATTAAGGCCATGTCACTGATGATGGCTGCATCGATACCGATGTCACGAACCGTACGGAAGAATTCTCCCGCTCCTTTTTCGTCACCTTCGTGCGTAACCATGTTGGCTGCGATATATACTTTTGCGTTATGTGCATGGGCAAAATCAACGGCTTCTTTCATTTCTGCAAAGTCGAAGTTTCCTGCACGGCTACGAAGTCCGTACGCTTCCCCACCAAGGAAAACCGCATCTGCTCCGTATAAAATAGCTGTTTTTAGTTTTTCAAGAGTACCCGCTGGAGCAAGTACTTCAGGTTTTTTCAATATTTTTCTTCCCATTTGACTCTCTCCTATTTCACATCTTCTGGATTTAATAAATAAAATCCTGCTTCGAGGCCACGTACTTTTGGATGGTGTGCGCGCACTTGTAATTCAAGGCTAGCACTCTTCTCTGGCGTCCATGTACCTGCTTCGATTTCATTACGAGCATTCACGAATAATTTCGCAACTTCCACGAAATCTTGACCTGGAGCAAGTACTCCGTCTAATTTCCATTGTGGAATGCGCATTTCCGTTAGTTCTAACAAATATGGCGCAAGAGACACGTCGTTATTCGCGAAAATATGCGTTCCGTTAATGTCTTCATAGATTGAATAGTGAGAATCTTCATCGGCAGGTTCTGATACGAATAAACCGCGACGTTTTTCAACAGATTCTTTTTTCTCAATATAGTTAAAGTAGTTATTTAACAGTGGGCGTTTTGAATGATGGATACAAGTTGCTCCGTACACTAAAACTTCGATTGGAATTTCTACACCTGCTGCCAAGATTTTCATCTCTTCACGAGGAATTTCACGCGCAATCACCGCACCAACGGCACCACGTTTACCCCAGAAATTAATTTGACGACTACTTGTTACTAAAACCGCTGCATCATAACGGTAAGGAATTGAGTACTCAGGGTTCTTCATAATTTGAACCACTCCTGGGTCTCCTACCGCGATGTTATCAACACCGATTTCTTTTAAAAATTTCAAATACTCAGGTACAAGCGCAATTCCTTCATTATGGAAAATCGCGTTTACAGCAACGCTCGCTTTCTTTCCATATTGGTGCGCCAATTCCGTTAATTCTTTTTGTTCCTCACGTGTAAACGACATTGGAAGGCGAAGTCCGAATTGGTCTTCCCCAAAATAAATCGTGTCCACGCCCGCTACAAGCAAGTCTTTTGCTTGTTGGATAGATTCAACTGTTGCAATCAGCTCTATCATCCAAAGGCCCCCTTTGTTTCTATTAAATTTATACTCATCTAGAGTATCATAAAACGGCTCATTTTTCTAATGTTGT
>CAUVJW010000151.1:0-2614 GCA_963552295.1 uncultured Streptococcus sp.
ATAGAAGCGAAAGAGAAAAGTGGAAGTCTTATAACCGCAAACTTAGCTTTAAGTGAAAATAGAGAAGTTTTTGCCGTTCCAGGAAGCATTTTTTCTAGCCATTCCAAAGGGACTAATAGCCTAATCGAAGCGGGCGCATGTCTTGTATCTAGCGGTGAAACGATTTCTAAAAATCTTAAATATTTTCCTTAAAAAATAAATCTAACAGTTTAAGAGATTGTTTCGTTGCCTTGACAAAAAGAATGTGTTTAGATATGATGACAAAAGATAATTTAAGCAATCTCACTATTCTCGGGCTTTTTTAGCTTGAGAGAACTGTTAGATAGAGTGGATTAGGGAAGGAGCCATTTAATGGTGAAGCAAAATCTAGTGATTGTAGAGTCTCCTACAAAAGCTAAAACCATTGAACGCTATTTAGGGAAAAACTTTAAAGTAGTTGCTAGTAAAGGGCACTTACGTGATTTGCCTAAAAGCAAAATGGGCGTAGATATTGAACATAATTATGAACCTCATTATATTTCAATTCGTGGGAAAGGTGATTTAATCAAATCACTTAAAAAAGAAGCAGCTAAAGCAGTTGCTGTCTATCTCGCGAGTGACCCGGATAGAGAAGGGGAAGCTATTTCTTGGCATTTAGCTCATTTATTAGGACTTGATTTAAACGCACCTATTCGTGTGGAATTTAATGAGATTACAAAAGATGCAATTAAAGAAGCGTTCAAGAATCCTAGAAAGATTGATATGGACTTAGTGGACGCGCAACAAGCACGTCGTATTTTAGACCGCCTTGTGGGTTATACTTTATCTCCTATTTTATGGAAGAAAGTGAAAAAAGGACTCAGTGCAGGGCGTGTTCAAAGTATCGCTGTGAAATTAATTATTGATCGCGAAAACGAAATTAAAGCATTCGTTCCAGAAGAATACTGGACACTTGAAGGTCAATTCAAGAAAGAAAAGAAAGCTTTCACGGCCAATTACTATGGAACTACAGCTGAGAAAGCCGCTTTAGAAAAAGAAGCGACTGTAAAATCAGTAATGGCAGAACTTTCTGAGAAGAAACCATTCAAGGTTACTAAAGTGACGAAGAAAGAACGTCGTCGCAATCCTGCAGCACCATTTACAACAAGTAGTTTGCAACAAGATGCGTCAAATCGCTTAAACTTCAGAACTCGTAAAACGATGATGGTTGCCCAACAACTTTATGAAGGGGTATCACTTGGACGTAGTGGTTCTGTCGGTTTAATTACGTATATGCGTACAGACTCTACTCGTATCTCAGCATCTGCTCAAAATGAGGCATCTGAGTTCATTGAGAAAGAGTTTGGTAAAGAATACTGTCTTGCTACTAAACGCGCTGTAAAGAACGCTGAGGGAGCTCAGGACGCGCACGAAGCAATCCGTCCGTCATCTGTTTTACGTACACCAGATTCAATCGCAAGTTATTTAACAAAAGATCAATTGAAATTGTACACATTAATTTGGTCACGATTCGTTGCTAGCCAAATGACGGCTGCAGTTTATGACACTGTACAAGTTGATTTAGAACAAAATAACCATGTGTTTAAAGCAAACGGCTCAACTATCAAGTTTGCTGGATACCAAAAAGTTTATCAAGATAATGCAGATGCGAAAAAAGGAAATGTGCTTCCTGAAATGCAAGTTGGGGATGAAGTTCAATTAGCTAAACTAAATCCTGAACAACATTTCACGCAACCACCTGCACGTTATTCTGAAGCGACTTTAATTAAAACACTAGAAGAAATCGGTGTTGGTCGTCCATCAACATACGCACCAACAATTGAAACAATCCAAAAACGTTACTACGTTAAACTAGTTTCTAAGCGTTTTGAACCAACAGAACTTGGTTATGTAGTACATCAAATCATTGAACAATATTTCCCAAATATTGTCGATACTCATTTCACTGCTTCAATGGAAGATAATCTCGACCTTGTTGAAGAAGGAAAAGAAGAGTGGGTACAAGTCATCGATAAGTTCTACCAACCATTCAAGGTTGAAGTGGATAAAGCAGAAGTTGAAATCGAGAAAGTTCAAATTAAAGATGAACCAGCTGGATTTAACTGTGAAAAATGTGGACATCCAATGGTCATTAAATTAGGTCGTTTTGGTAAATTCTACGCTTGTAGTAATTTCCCAGAATGTCACCATACGCAAGCTATCGTGAAAGATATCGGTATTACTTGCCCAACTTGTGGTAAAGGGAAAGTTATCGAACGTAAGTCGAAGAAAAACCGTATCTTCTATGGTTGTGATCGCTACCCAGAATGCGAATTTGTATCATGGGATAAACCTATTGGACGTAATTGTCCAAAATGTGACCACTACTTAGTAGAGAAAAAAGGTCGCGGCGGAAAACAAATTGCATGTAGCAATTGCGATTACAAAGAAGCTGTTCAAAAATAAAGATAAAGAGCACTTAGAGAAATCTAGGTGCTCTTTAATTTTTCCCTCTGAAATAACTGCGCTTTGATTTATATGCAGCTTTGATTTATTTATACGCAGTGGTTTATTGACGTTCTTTTCATCACTCATGATTCAAGAACGTCTAATAAACTTTGCGGGCGAAAGACGACGAAGCAGAATATTCTTGCAC
>CAUVJW010000152.1:0-2604 GCA_963552295.1 uncultured Streptococcus sp.
ACAGATATTAGCGTGGAGATGAATTTTGGGATTCCGTCAACAGCCGCTAAGGGAGATACGACGGAAATTAAGTTGCCAGACAACTTGAAATTTATTGAAAATCAAACATTTAAAATTACAAATGATGCAGGTGATGTGATTGCAGATGCGGTCATTAATCGTGATACAAAAACCATTACATTAACGTATACAGATTTCGTTGAAAAACGTTCAGACATTACAGGTAATTTAAAATTTGCAGTACGTGTAGATATTGCAGAACAACATGAAAACACAAAAATTCCAGTAAAATTAACAATCGACAAACAAACAAAAACAGTCGGTGAATTTAATTATGTATTTGTTCCTGGAGACTTAAATAAAGAGTTTGACAAAGTGAGCTGGGGAACAAAAAAAGCAGAAGACGGCAGTATTACTCGTACGTATGAATTACGTGTGAATGCGTCAAAACAAGCATTTTCAGATGCTATCGTAACAGACCAATTGCAAACAGACGGTATGGAATATGTCCCAACAAGTGTGAAAGTGTATAAAGGTGTCTGGGCCGAAGGAAATGACGGAAAACTTGCCTTGAAGAATAGACAGCTTGTGACTGATAAAGAAGTGACTTTTGCAGCAGATAACAAGAGCTTTACAGTAAAATTAGGCGAAGTTGCTCAATCAGAGGGCTACTTAATTGAGTATCAAGTGCGTGTTCCTTATGCGCCAGCTTCAGGGGAAACATTCGTGAACTACGCAAGCTTAGATGCAAACAAAACACGTATTGATGCAAAAGAATCACCATATGTATATCAAACAGCTAGTGGTTCAGCGGATGGTTACACATTTGAAATTGTGATCGATAAAAAAGGGGACGATGGTTCAGCTTTAGCAAACGCTGAATTTGACGTTATCCGTAAAGCAACTGGTAAATCTGTTGGTAAATTAGTTACAGGAGCAGATGGTACTGCAAAAGTATCCAACTTATTACGCGATGAATACATTATTCGTGAAACAAAAGCTCCTTCAGGATTCCAACTGTTAGAAAATGATGTAGTCGTAAATGCAGCAGATTTTGATGCAAGTAAAGTAGCTCGTAAGGAAATTGTCAATAAAGCAGAGACAACGACAACAACTACTACGACAACAACTACTACGACAACGACAGAAGCTCCAACGACAAGTACGACTACAACGGAAGCACCAACGTCAACAACGACGACAGAAGCTCCTACAACAAGTACGACAACAACTGAGTCTACAACGTCAACAACGACGACAGAAGCTCCTACAACAAGTACGACAACAACTGAGTCTACAACGTCAACAACGACAGAGGAGCCAACAACAACTGCGGTGACAACTGAGTCTACAACAACAACGACGACTACTACCGTTGCGCCAACAACTACAACAACTACTACGGAGTCTACAACGTCAACAACAACAACGGAAGCACCAACAACAGTCACAACGACAACAGAGGCTCCAACAACTGCGGTTACAACAGTTGCACCAACAACAGTAGAAACAACGACAGAAGCACCAGAACTTCCTAATACAGGTACAAAAACTGTAGGAGTTTGGGCGGCAGTAGTTGCACTATTTGCAGGATCAATGTTAGTCATTGTCAACAAGAAAAATTCACAAGCATAGTAAATAATGCTTGCTAAATATGCTATACAGTAGTATATTAGAAACAGTTAAATATGTGAAAAGTACAAAGGGGTGCCATTTTGGCTGAGATGTTGTTACAAACCCTTGAACCTGTTACGTTAGTACGTGCGTAGGAATTGTATTTGATTTCGAAGTTTTAGACGGAGTCTCTTTGTGTTTTTCAATAAACGAAGGAGGCTCTTTTTTCATGAAGAGAAATGTTTTAGTATGGGTAGAAGTTGCAATTATTGCAGCGTTGTCAATGGCGATGTCCTTTATTCCGAAAGTGGCTGGGTGGTTTACACCGTCGTGGGGAGCAATTGTTCTTGTTATTTTTTCACTACGTCGCGGCTTGACACCAGGTTTAGCAGCAGGTTTGCTATGGGGATTACTCCACTTTGCGGTAGGTAAAGTGTCATTCTTGTCTGTTGAACAAGTACTCATCGAATATGTCATTGCATTTGCAGTGATGGGACTTGCAGGACTTCTATATGGTCCGTTCCAAAAAGCGTTAAAAGCTGAGAAATATACAAGCGCGATTGTGTTAGCTTGTACTTCAGCTTTTGTAGGAGTAGGCGTTCGCTACTTCTTCCATTATATTGCCGGGGTTATTTTCTGGAGTAAAGATGCACCAGCAGGAACAAGCCCATGGTTATATTCACTTACTGTAAACGGGACAGCGGCACTCGGAACTTTCATTGTGGTAGTGATTGCGTGTGTGGCGCTGATTCGTCAGAAAAAAATTTGGATAGCTCACTAGGGAAATTGTGCTTTCCGAGTCCTGGTTTAACCTGAAACCAGGGCTCTTTTTTTATTGAAAAAATAAGGGTAAAGCACTTCGTGCGCTTTGGATGTCTCTGTAGTAGAAATAATAGCTGCAACGGGTTGAGCCTGAGGTCTCAACGCCTACCAAGCTTCAAACTGACACTAGGAATAAATTCCAAGTGTCAGTAATTCACATTGGTTGCA
>CAUVJW010000153.1:0-2535 GCA_963552295.1 uncultured Streptococcus sp.
TAGTCACGACGCTCGCTATATTCCACCATCATTTTCGCGCAGTCATCTTGGCCGTGTAACATTGCCGCAAGCGCTCCGTATTGCGCAAAGCTTGTTGGAGCTGTCACCATGTATTGGTGAGTTTTTACGACTTCGTTCATGAAGTGTGTTGGTCCTAAGATGAATCCGATACGCCATCCTGTCATCGCATGTGATTTTGATAAACCAGTGATGACAATCGTTTGTTCCGGCAAGATGTTCGCAAGAGAGTAGTGAGTCTTGTCGTATGTTAATTCTGCGTAGACTTCATCGCAAAGCGCCCATAGTTGGTGCTCTTTAATGACTTCGGCTAAGTCTTCTAATTGTTCTTTAGAGTAAGTTACGCCTGTCGGGTTACTTGGGTATACAAGAACCACCGCTTTGAAGTTTTTGTCTGGGTTTGCTTCGATGGTTTCGCGTAATTTATCCGCTGTTAAAACAAAGCCGTCGTTACTTGTGTCCACCGTAATGAAGTTCCCTTGGTTCACCAATGTGATTGGCAAGTAGAGTGGGAAGACTGGTGTTGGCACGATGACTGTGTCGCCAGGGTTTAAGATGGCTTGTAAGCTTGCCGCAATCCCTTCTGTTGCTCCAATAGTTGTGATGACTTGGTCTCCAGTGTAATTGAAATTAAATTTCTTGTTGTAATACTCAGCCGCAGCTTTTCGTAATTCAGGAATCCCTGAGTTAGGTGTGTAGTGAGAGTGGTTGTCTTTAATTGCTTGGATAGCCGCCTCTTTAATATGCTCAGGTGTGTCAAAGTTTGGTTCTCCAAGAGTTAATTTGATAATGCCAGGAATCGAAGAAACTTCTGCGTCAAATTGACGAATATCAGAAACTCCAATGCCTTCTACGATTTTGTTAAATGGATGTTCTACTGTCATAGGAATCCTCCTTTTTATTCATAGGGAAATTGTATCTTGTTTTGAGAAAGAGTGCAACGAGAAGTATAGAATTTTACAAAGAAAATAAAAAACGCTGGGAATTTATCCAATCTATCTTTCTGCCTATGAATTCTAAGGAAAATAGTGTATAATCTCTTTGAGAATATCGGTTAGCAGTCAAAGTGCGAGCCACCCTAGAAATTGAAGGGGTGGAGTGTGCACTTTTTTTGTGCAATGAAACGGAAGTGAGGGATAGTATGCAGACAGAATTTGATACCATTGCGGCGATTTCAACGGCGCCTGGCGAAGGGGCTATCGGGATTGTCCGTATTAGTGGAGAGGATGCGATTCGCATTGCTGACGAAGTGTATCGATTGAAAGACAAACGATTAAAAGAACAGCCAAGTCATACGATTCACTATGGACATATCGTGGATCCAAAGAACGATGAAGTGATTGATGAAGTGATGGTGACGGTACTTCGCGCGCCAAAGACGTTTACGCGTGAGGATGTTGTGGAAATCAACTGTCACGGTGGGATTGTGGCGATTAACCGCATCTTACAACTCGTTCTTCGCATGGGAGCACGCCTGGCGGAGCCTGGTGAATTTACAAAACGCGCCTTCTTGAATGGACGTATCGACTTGTCACAAGCAGAAGCCGTGATGGATTTGATTCGTGCGAAAACGGATAAATCGATGCAAATGGCGATGCGCCAACTCGACGGAGAACTCTCGAAGTTAATTCAGAATTTACGACAAGAAATCTTAAACACCTTAGCGCAAGTGGAAGTGAATATCGACTATCCAGAATACGACGACGTGGAAGAAATGACCTTGCAACTGTTGCGTGAGAAGACGCAGCAAGTCTCACAAGGAATTCGCGCATTGCTAAACACGGCAAGCCAAGGAAAAATCTTGCGTGACGGCTTGAAGACGGCGATTGTTGGACGTCCAAACGTAGGAAAATCGAGTCTGTTGAATGTGTTATTACGCGAAGAAAAAGCCATCGTAACGGATATCGCGGGAACGACCCGTGACACGATTGAAGAGTACGTGAATGTGCGAGGCGTGCCACTCCAACTAATTGATACGGCGGGAATTCGTGAAACAGATGATGTTGTTGAACGTATCGGGGTGGAACGAAGCCGCAAAGCGTTAAATGAAGCGGATTTCGTGCTCTTGATTTTAAACCAAAGCGAAGAGTTGATGGACGAAGACCTCCGCTTATTAGAACAAACAAAAGATTTCAAACGTATTATTTTATTAAACAAGACAGACCTACCAACGAAAATCGATATGGATAAGGTCAAAGAATTCGCGACAGACAACGAGATTGTTACAACGTCCATGCTCAAAAAAGAGGGCATCGACCAATTGGAAGAAAAGATTGCCGATTACTTCTTCCAAGGACAAATGAACGAGCGCGACGCAACGTACTTATCAAACACGCGTCATATTGCGCTTCTTGAAAAGGCAGAACAAGCGTTGCAAGAGGTGGCGAATGGGGTCGACATGGGCATGCCCGTGGATTTAATCCAGATCGATTTTACCCGCGCTTGGGATCTCTTAGGCGAAATCACAGGCGACACTGTTCAAGACGAGCTGTTAACACAATTGTTCAGCCAGTTCTG
>CAUVJW010000154.1:0-2527 GCA_963552295.1 uncultured Streptococcus sp.
TCCTAAGGAGTCGTTGCTGGTTCGATTCCGGCAGGGGACATTTTTAAGCCTTTAAGCATGCGGTTTTAAAGCTATTTTGCCCCCAATTTGCCCCCAATTTGCCCCAATTTGTTTTATCTTTTCGTCGTTACGAGACTTTTGCTCTTGTAATTGGTGGGCGTAGACTTCCAGTGTGATGTTTAGATTTTCGTGCCCTAAAACTTGAGATACAGAAATCAAATCGATATCGTGGGCAATTAAGTAACTAGTATAAGTATGACTTAAGGAGTGGACACGTACCTCACGCCCTACGATTTTCCGTAGGGTTTTATTTATGCCATTATTTGATAAGGAGGTAGTAGCCTGCCATCCTTGGTTGGTGGTAAGTGGTCAACGAATTTTATAAAATCATCATTAAGCGGTATTTCTCTAATACTGCTTTTTGTTTTTGTAGGCATGAAACCAGAATCATTTTTATAGTCCCATGTTTTATTGATGGACACCATGCCTGCATCGTGATCAACATCATCCACCGTCAAACCTAAACATTCGGCGAAACGTATGCCAGTTTTACCTATAAGCTAAACAGTATGTAGCTGACAAAGATTTTAGTCCAGAGGCAAACAAGGAGCTTCGAGACTACAACTTTTCTATGTCTGTTGGTCGTCAAGAGCTTCTTATCCAAGAGTTAGAACTCGAACTATTGGTTTTATCTGAAGGCGAACGTCAATTAACTAACGATTATCTGATGAATGGCTATAAGAGCGAAATTGTAAGAGGAAGCCTGCTTGATCAGACGGTGCCTAACAAGAAAACACTTGAAAGGTACATGACGACGGCTGTTAACGCTAATTTCGAAGGCGCTAAATGGTCGGAGCGTATCTGGGGTAGAAATGCTCAGCTACGGCAACTTGTTAGAACTGAGGTAACGAGGGCTTTAATTCGTGGAAATAACGGCTTAACGATTGCGAGACGCATTAGAAAACACATGGATGTGCTCCGTACTAATGCAGAGCGTTTAGGTATCACGGAACATGCTAGAGTTCAAACTTTGGCGCAGAAAGATATTATGAAAGAAAACGGTTTTGAGTATTTCAAACTCATGCCAGATTCAAGAGCTTGCGATTATTGTAAACAGGTTGGCCGTGATACCGAGAAGGAACCTGTTCCAATTGACAAGATTGATAGCGGACTAAATGCCCCGCCTATGCCCCCATATTGTCATTGTGCAGTTGCTGAAGTGTATTTGGACAAAGAGAAATTGCATAAAATTAATGAAAATGGTATTGTACAAGTGGATGAAGTAATCAATGGAACTCCGCACCCTGTCGGGGAGGCGAGAAAGGTGATTCAACACAATGCTTAGAACGGTGATATTCTTGGGTGTTCTTTCTATAACTATGATGGTATGAGGTATAAGGATATTCACTTCACGAATCACAGATAACCAGATAAACATTCATTTTGAAAAAACAGGGAATACGCTCACGATATTGATTACCACGAACCTAGTAAATCAAAAGCCAAGAAGAGAACAACCAGGAAGTTAACTGATGAAGAGAGGAGTGAGAATGGCGATGTCTTATAGTCAAAACCTAAAGGAATTAAAACAACTTTGCGAATATCTTTGGGATGCAGATTTTGAAGTTGATGGTAAAACTGTTAGCATTCTTCCTGAATCAGAAAATAACATAGTTGTTGTTTACGATGGCAAGGAGATAATCGTAAAGTCGTTTGATGAGCTCATAGAACTGAAACTGGACGGCGTTACACTGCCAAAATTGATGGAAAACGTCGAAGTAAGGTATGCTTAATAAATAATTGAAGTCGTAGCAATACGGCTTTTTCTTATGCGCTGATAGCCGTGCTAGCCAAAGGGCTTTGGGGTTCGATACCTCGTCAGCGCATAGGGCTAATTTAAGCCCTAAATAAACAATACTAGCGTGGCTTGTAACGTAGTATTTCAGATGAGACTAGAAGGGGATAGCTACCTCATTCGTGGCTCTGACGGTGTACAACTAGGGGACTAGGTGGGAGGAAATTATGGAACAAGATAACAATATCGAAATGACAAAGGAGCAATTGGCGAATTCTATTCAGATGGTCATTTGACTTTGGTGCCAAATGGTTCATTGGGTTCTACCGTTTTCGGTACAACTCCAGAAGAGTCAGATTTGCAATCTGGCAATACTCCAGAAGCAGAAGTTGAAGTTGTTGATCAAGGTTTCGCAATTACAACTACTAAAACAATCGACTAGGTTAACAACCAAACCAAGGTATCAATGATTCTTTCCTTTTTTGATGCTCTCTATTTCGTAACGATTAATCAATTTAAGTATGTACCTATGTTTGTAAACGATTATTCCAAATTTATTTGAAAGTTCGTCTAATTTTTTCTTGATTTCTAAATTCATAGACCAGAACATTGTCCCCATAAGTTAATTTCATAAGAAAAACACCTCAAAAGTTAATTTTTTTCTGTCTAACTTTTGGGGTGCAGTTCACAAATGTAATGATATTATATTTTTTCTTTTCTTTTCTTTTCTTT